>DCFR01000065.1:0-272 GCA_002319815.1 Megamonas sp. UBA1799 | reverse complement strand
GGCGGTGGATGAGGTCCTTGTTTTTCCCGCAACCTACCTCGCAACAACCTGCAGCTGCACGGCAAAGGACCTCATCCGTCTGTTCCCTGCGCTTCGCTGCGTTCACAGCCACCTTCCCCAACGGGGGAAGGCTAACATCCCACCAGCCTAACGAGGCGAGCTCAGCAGCTACACGCCGCCACTTTCTCCCCGTTACCCGCTGCGTTACAATCCCCCGCCCTTAGCCTTCTCCCGTTGGAGAAGGGGAACCGCCGCAGGCGGTGGATGAGGTC
>DCFR01000046.1:12771-18734 GCA_002319815.1 Megamonas sp. UBA1799 | reverse complement strand
AGAGTGCCGGCGCGCAGATTTTTGAATTTGCTTGGAACGGAGACTTTTCGGCAGCTCGGAATTTTATGATTGCTAAAGCATCGGGAGATTGGATTATCTCTCCGGATGCGGATGAATATTTTATACAGCCGGAAAAAATACGTTTTTTTATGGCAGAAGTGGATGTCATGCAGCCAAAGGTTGATGCTGTTATGGTAACCAGCTCCAATATTGACGCTGATTACGGGAATCAGGAAATTAATCGATATCCGGTAGTGCGCATTTTTCGGCGTCGGCAGGAGCTGCGGTATGTAGGCAATATTCATGAGTGTCTGTGGCGGCCGGATGGTGAATTGAATGTTTTTATGGAAAAGTCACGGATTTTATTGTTGCATACAGGGTATTCCACAGGACGCATTATGAAAAAAACGCATCGTGATCTAGCCATGCTGCTGCAGGATATCCAGAAAAACGGCGAGGGCGAACAGCATTATGCTTATTTAGCCAGTTGTTATTTTGGGCTGCAGGAATATGAGAAGTCGCTGCATTACGCGCAGCTGGCAATACAGGCGAAAATCCAGGGGGTTGGAGTGACCTCAGAATTGTACCATGAGACAATTATCAGTTTGATTCATTTGCATCGTCCGCTGGCAGAGCAATTGGCTATGGCTCGTCGAGGCGTCCAACGGTTTCCCTTGCTGCCTGATTTTTATGCTTATGAAGGAGACATGCTCTGCGCTTTGCGGCGTATACCGGAAGGGGAACAGGCACTGGAACGGGCCAGGGATCTGTTTGAACATCCTCGGGATTCGTCCGGCGAGGCTACGATGGCGCGTAATATCATGGGAAGCGTTTACAGTCGTCTGGGAAAAATCTATCAACGCAACGGTCGGATGCAAGAGTCTAAGGAAGCTTGCCGGCAGGCTTTGCAGCTGCGGCCTTATCAGACGGATTTCTTATTGGAGTACATAGAAATGCAGCAGGATCAAACTCCGGAGGCATTAGCGGCGGCGTTATCGGAAATATATAGTAATACGCCGCTGCATCAGGAATATTTGCGTCGCTGGGCGGAACAGTATGGTTTTGTACAGCTTAGTCGTTGCTACGCGGCTCAACTGCCGACGGCGTCGGAACTTTGGAAAAAAGTTGAACAAGGGTATGGTCTGGCACAGCAACAAAGGTTTGAAGAATTGAAAGACTCGGTATTACAGCGGGTTGGACAGGTCTTGCCATTGTTTTTTTTAGGCTTGCTGGATTTAGCGGCGCTGCCGCAGGGGACGGGAAACTTATTGCTGGAACATAGCCGCAGTCTTTTGCCGAAAGGCCTTCAACGGGTCTTGGAACGGTATACCTGCGACGACAAAGAATTGTCTGCGGCGGAGTTTGACAGCTATGTATCCATGCTGGAAGTTGTAGCAAATTCCGGTACGCCGTTGCAAGTTCATCGTTATCTGCAAATCGCCTTGGATTTTTCATGGGCGGATGTTTATCGGATTGCGCAGCAACTATTGCGAGGTGAACATTGGCAGGAAGCGATGACGCTTTATGCAGCCATACCGGAAGATGTTTCTGTGGTTACCGCGATGTTCTGGCAGGAAGTGGGCATTTGTTTTTTTCAGCTGCATCAGTTGGAAGCGGCTGAGGAGAGTTTGCGGCGTGCACAGCAGATGGGGGCAGCCAACAAAGAGATAGAAGCTTATCTCTGTTGGATTGGAAAGGCGGCAAGTCATGATTAAAGTATCGGCATGTGTGATTGTCAAAAATGAAGCAGGCAATATTCAGCGTTGGCTGAATTGTGTCCGTCGTTTGGCCGATGAAATTGTTGTGGTGGATACCGGTTCAACGGATGAAACCATTCGTTTGGCCGAGCAGGGCGGCGCACGGGTCGTGCCTTTTCTTTGGCGCGATGATTTCGCAGCGGCGAAAAATTTTGCGTTGGATCAGGTGCATGGAGAATGGGTTATCTTTCTCGATGCCGATGAATATTTTTCTCCGGCTACAATCGACCGGGTTTTGCCGGCGATTGCACATTTTCATCCACAGCGCCGTATTGTTGGATTGGTGACGCGCTGGATCAATTTTGATGCGGATGATCATAATCGGTTTATCAGCGCCGGATGTCAGATTCGTATTTTCCGCAATCAAAAAACATTGCGCTATCAGGGAAAAATTCATGAGGCACTGGCTAATCTGGTAAAAGGTTCAGAACGGCAGATGCAGTTGGTGCCAGAAATAGAAATTTATCATACAGGGTATACGGCACATCTTATGCGGGGAAAATATAAACGTAATCTGCAGCTTTTGGAACAGACGACACAGAAAAAATTGCATCCGACGGAGTATGTTTATTTTATGAATTGCTATGAGGGACTGGAAGATTATGAAAAATCACTTCTTTATGCAGAAAAAGCGATTGCGACCGGGGAACGTTTCGTAGGATTGGAAACGGATGCGGATGCTGGCCGGATTACAGCTTTGGTGCGATTACACCGTCCGGCTGCTGAAGTGAATCAGGCGATTGATGCGGCTATTCGCCGGTTTCCCGACCAGACGGAGTTTTATTTTCGCAAAGGATTTTTTTGTTATGATGAAAAAGATTACATAGGCGCTGAAACTGCATTGCAGGAAGGGCTGCGGCATCAGGCGACAACAAAGGAAAAATTGGCGCAGTGCATGGCCGATAATACGCAGCGTTATTTGCCTAGTGTATATTTATATTTGGGGAAAATTGCCCGTCTGCAATTGCAGTTGGCAAAAGCTATGGAATATTTTATCCAGGGATTGCAGACAGACCGGTACAACGTTTCGTTATTGCAGGCGTTACTTGATGGGTTGAAGGAACAGGAACCGGTTGATGTGATTCAGGTTCTTAACAGTTTATACAATAAAGAAAAAGATGCGGTTTTTTTGACTGAAATTTTAGCCAGACGGCATTCAGGGCCGGTGTATCTGTATTATAGCCGTCAACAGCATAAGGACCGGGATGCTGCAGAGGATGCCTGGGCTGTTGGTCAACCGCAGGCTGCTGTTATGGATATGACAGCCTTTTTGGATAGTTGGTATCGGCTGGGAATCTGGAGCGCATTGCGCGGGGGCTGGAAAGAGGATGTGTCTTTGTCGCTGCTGTTGCCATCATCATATCAACTTGCCTGGCAGGAATTGAAGGATGGAGGCAAGATTACACAGGGAATTGCACAGGCCGTGCGGCGGATGGCATCTGGGGCAGGACATCTTCCATTGGTGAGTATTTTGATTCCTACATACAACCGGCCGGAATTGTTTGAAGCCACTTTGCGCAGTGCTTTGGCACAAACCTATTTAAATTTTGAGGTTATCGTTTGTGATAACAGTACGGATGATCGAACAGAACAACTTATACCGGCGTATGAAACAGATTGCCGATTGCGCTATATCCGCAATCGCGGGGCGAAAACAAAAGCAGCAAATTTTCAGCCGTTTGCAGAACTAGCGCATGGAGAATTGCTGCAATGGTGTATGGATGATGATATTTTGGCAAAGGACAAGTTGACAAAAATGGTAATTTGTTTGATGCAGCATCCTGAAGTCAAGTTGGTAACTTCGCAGCGCGGTTTTATTGATGCTAAAGGTAAGTCGTTGCCGCAAATACAGAACGAATTTTTACAAATCAAAGACGAGTATGGTATTTTTAACGGAACCGATGTCGGACGAATGACTTTAATGACGGCAAATAATTTTTTGGGAGAGCCGTCAGCCGTGCTATTTCGCCGTAAGGATTTGTTTCATCATTATTGGCAGGCGGATTGTCGGGGGTACAAAGCGATCTCTGATGTCGTTATGTGGTTGGAGCTTTTGGAGCAGGGAGACTGCGCCATATTTCGAGAGCCTTTGAGCTGGTATCGACGTCATGCCGGGCAGGAAGGACAGAGGCAGGAGGTCGTGCTGCTGTCACGCGTGGAATGGATCAGGCTTGTAGAAGAGTATCATCGACGTGGAGTGTTTGTAGACAGCAAAGCCGATTATAAATCTGCATTGGCGCATCTTTATGCAGATTCTGTCAATATGCGCGGACTGTTGCCGTCGGTTACCGAGCCGCTGCGTCATACGTATTCGGAGTATATGCGGCGTATTGAAAATGCGCTGCAGCAGGAGTGACATATGGGAAAAACGTTAGCGAATGCAGCATATGATTATCTGGCGACCGGGCAATATGCTTTGGCAGAACAGGCGGCACGGCAGCTCTTGCTGCAGCCGGAGAACTGTGGAGATGCGTTGTGCTTATTAGCAAGCATTTATATTGAAACCAATCAGCAGGAGCCGGCGGAAAAAACGGTCAGGGAATTAGTTGCACTGAGGCCTGGCAATGCGTATGCGCTTTTTTTGCAGGCGCGCGTTCAGTTCATGGCGGGAGCGCGGTTGTCTGTGCTTCATGACTTAAAGGCGGTTTTGCAATCCAATCGGAAAATTGCGCCGGCGGTGCAGGAAAAAATTTATAATCTTCTGGGTCAATGCTGCCGCTGGGCTGGCGACAGCCGGCATAGCTGTAAAGCCTATCGCCGCGCGGCAGAGCTGGCGGATTCCCTGGAGCTCAAACGTTTGGAATATAGCAATTATCTTTTTAACTTGCATTATCGGGACGATGTGGCAGAAGAAAACTTTTTTCGGGCACATGCGGCTTATGATACTTTCTGCGCTAAATGCCGGCCATTTTTTCATTACGGCCGGCGCGCTGCCGGCGAAAAACTGCGAATCGGTTATATATCGGCTGATTTTCGGAATCATGTAGTCTTGCGGTTTAGTTATGCTTTGCTGCAATATTATAATCGGAATCGGTATGCTGTTTTTTGTTATATGCGCGGCGCACAGGATGAAATGAGCCGGCAAGTAGCTGCGCTGCCAGATGTATGGCGGGATATTCAAGGTGTAACGGCTGCACAGGCAGCGCGAATCATTTACGACGACGGGATTGATATTCTGTTTGATTTATCAGGACACACACAGAACAGCTGCTTGCCGGTTTTAGCCTATAAGCCGGCGCCGGTGCAGATTTCCGGGATTGGTTACATGAGTACCACCGGATTGCAGACTGTGGATTATTTTTTGAGTGATGTTTATTTGGATGCAGACGGGCAAGACGAGAGTTTATGCTTCTCTGTTAAAGAAGAAACAGCGCGTATGTTTACAGAGCAATTGCTGCTTTTGCCGCATAGTCATTTTTGCTATACGCCTCTTTATAAAACACCTGCACCACAAAATTCTGCCTGCAGGGCAAATCAATATGTTACATTTGGCAGTTTTAATGCATATGCAAAATTAACGGATACTATGTTGTTAGTTTGGAAACGGATTTTAGATAGGGTGCCTCGTGCCCGCTTATTATTGAAAGGGGAGATTTTTGATCGGGAAGAGGGTCGCGTTCTGGTGGAAGGCCGGTTGGAGCGGTTAGGTTTTGATAAAAGTCAGTTTGAACTGCGCGCGTTCAGCACGGATTATTTATCAACTTATCAGGAAGTAGATATTGCCCTAGATACATACCCTTACCCTGGCGGCGGCACAACTTTGGATGCGTTGTATATGGGGATACCGGTGATTACGCTGGTCGGACAGACACATCGTTCACGGTTTGGATACAGTATCCTGATGAATGCAGGTCTAGCTGAGCTTTGTACGTTCAGCCTGGCTGAATATGAAGACCGGGCGGTGGCTTTAGCCGATGATATCGAATTGCTGCAGGCGTTGCACCGGCAATTGAGACCCATGTTGGAACAATCGCCGCTCATGGACGGCAAGCGCTATATGCAGGATATGGAGCGGCTGTATCAGAAAATATGGCTGCATTATTGTACTGGTCAGGCAGCGCCATCGGCGCAGGAAATCTGTACTTTACGGATCCGTATGCATAAATTAGCGCAGGCAGGCGATTGGAAGCAGGCTGGGACGATGGCCGGGTGCATTATGGCAGCGCGTCCGGAAGACCGGACGACGCTGGAACAAACGGCGGAAAT
>DCFR01000046.1:0-12523 GCA_002319815.1 Megamonas sp. UBA1799 | reverse complement strand
TGGAACAAACGGCGGAAATCTATATTGATGCCGGAAATGCGGCTGGTGCGGTGGCTGTGGCAGATCATTTGCTGCAAACGCAGGGAACTTATGGATATGGACTTTTTTTAGCGGCTCGAGCGGCATTTTTGCAGGGGGATTGGGAAAAAACGCAGGCGTACGGCTATGCGGCGCTGAAAAAAGGCGATTTGGAGTCATGGCAATCGGGCATGGCGCATGATATTCTAGGTCGGATCAGCAAAGAGGCTGGCAGTATGGAAGCCGCTGCGCAGCATCATCTTGCTGCCAGCAAACGGGTCGTGTCGGTAGCAGATCAAACTGCATCCTATAGCAATTATCTTTTTGATATGCAGTATCGGGAAGCATCCGAAACTGTGATTTATGAAGCGGCTTGTTGGTATGAAACGTTTTTCCAAAATATTGATCGGTTTGATCATGCGCATCATGAAGATCATGAAAAATTGCGCATTGGTTATATATCGCCGGACCTTTGCGCGCATATAACGGCTTGGTTTAGTTGGGCGTTTTTTCAGAGTTATGATCATGACAACTTTGAGGTTTATTGTTATGCAAATTGCCCGGAAGATGCTATTAGTAAGAGTTTTGCCGCGATGACGGATCATTGGCATAACCTTATGGGTATGACGGCAGAGCAGGCGGCGCGGCTGATTTATGAAGAGGAAATAGATATTCTTGTGGATTTAGCCGGGCATACGAAAGGAAACTGTTTGCCGGTGATGGCCTATAAACCGGCTCCGGTGCAGGTTTCCGGTATTGGCTATATGAGTACGACCGGATTATCGGCGATTGATTATTTTTTCAGTGATGTATATTTAGCGGCGGACGATGCGCTGGAGAAATCTGATTTGGTGGGCCTATGCTGCGAAGCGGATCATTTGGAACCGCACATTGCGGCAACGGCTGGTTTTAAAGAAAAATTGCTTGTGCTGCCGCATTCACATTTTTGCTATCGTCCTTATACGGCTCCAGCATGTTGCCGGGAAGCGCCATTTCAAAGCAATAGATATATTACTTTTGGCTGCTTTAATCAATTTGCCAAGCTTACGGATGATCTGCTGCATGTATGGGGGACCATTTTGTTACAAGTGCCGGAGTCACGGTTGTTTTTGAAGGCGGCGGTTTTTGATCATGCTTATGGACGGCAGGTGGCGGAAAAACGGCTGGCAGCGGCTGGAATTCCGCTGGACCGCGTCATCACCGAAGGTTATACTGCGGATTATCTGGACGCTTATAACCGCGTTGATATTGCGCTTGATACTTGGCCGTATGTAGGCGGCGGGACTACTTGTGATGCGCTTTATATGGGCGTTCCGGTGATTACTTTGATCGGGCGGCGGCATGGAGCACGTTTTGGTTATAGTTTGCTTATGAATATACAGCTTGCAGAATGTTGCGCTTCTTCTCTACGTGAATATATAAAGCGGGCGGTGGACTTGGCGAACAATCCGGCACGTTTGAAGCAGCTGCATCAGATTTTGCGCCGTCGTATGCAGGAGTCTCCGGTTATGGATCAGGGCCTTTATATGGGGGATATAGAGACCGCCTATCGAAAGATTTGGTATCATTGGCGTTTGCAAAATGAATCTCCAGACAAGGCAGCTGCTTTTGCGAAGAAATGTACAATCCGTCTGATGGCAGCTTTGCCTCACCATCAATGGGAATATGTCGTTCGGGATGCAGGGCGTCTGTATGCATTAGGTTCCGGTGATGCAAAAGTACTTTCTGCGGCCGGCTTGGCTTATTTAGAGCGAAAAGATTACAATCGAGCAGCTTTTTGGCTGCGGAGGGCAATTCGGACAGACCGGGAAAATGCCGCCGAACTTTATATGATGCTGGGCGAGGCGCTGCACCAGAGCGTGCGGCATGTAGAAGCCCATAATGCTTATGATGCTGCCTGGGAGGCGGTGGGCTCTCAGGTCACGCCGGAATTGCGTTTGCAGATATTGCTGAAAAAGGCCTACAGTGCGAATATCCGCGGCCTTTCAGAAGAAGCTGCCGCTGCCTATCGGCAGGCCTTTGTTCAAGCGGAAGGGCAGGACATAAAGGATCGCTGCAACATGTATAGTTCTTGGCTGTTGAGTTTGCATGCAACGAATATTGGAGAGACGGAACTGGCTGAAGCACATGCCGGATATGCCCGGATTTTTTCTGCGGTGCAGCCTTATGAACATAATGGACATGCATTCCACAAAAAATTGCGTATAGGCTATTTATCTCCAGATTATCGGCAGCATGTGATGTTTGCCTTTTATTATGTATTGCTGGCAGGGTATGATAAAAAGCGTTTTGATATTTACTGCTATAGTCTGAGTACGCAGCGCGATGCATATACGGAACGCGTACAAAATTTGGCCGGTAATGGCTGGCGCGATGTATCCGGGCGTGCTTATGACGAAATTGCACAATGTATTTATGCAGATGAAATTGATATTTTAGTTGATCTGGCAGGGCATACGGCAAACAGCGGCTTGCCGGTTCTGGCATGGAAACCGGCGCCGGTCCAGGTTTCCGGATTAGGCTATATGCATGTTACCGGATTGCCGCAGGTGGATTGGTTTATTACCGATGCATGGTGTGATCCTTCGGGTGGCGGGGCAATGCAATCGGCTGTTGTCAAAGAGGAGAGACGGCTTTATCTTACAAGTCAGTTTTGCTATTCGGCCAGGAGCAATGTGCCGGATGTCAGCGGGGCGCCTTGTCAACAACGCGGCTATGTATTGTTTGGCGTATTTAATCATTACTATAAAATTACCGATGAAATGTTGTTAGCTTGGTTGAAAATTTTGCAGCGTGTACCGGAATCACGTATTTTATTTAAATGCCAAGCATTGGTTAGTCAGTCGGTCGTGGATGTATTTGATGCGCGTTTGCGACAACTTGGTTTTGATATCGACAGGGTATTATTTGAGCCGGCCACGGTAGAATATATGAGCCGTTATCTGGATATCGATATTGCTTTGGATACATATCCTTATCCGGGAGGCGGCACCACTTGTGATGCTCTTTATATGGGAGTACCGGTGGTTTCGCGCTTCGGGCAGCGACGGGGTTCTCGTTTTGGAAAATCTTTGCTAGAAAGTGTTGGTATCGGTGAACTGGCCGTGGATACGCTGGATGCTTATGTGGATCAGGCAGCGGCGCTGGCCCGCGATTCTGCGCTGCTTGATGCTCTGCACCGACAGCTGCGCGGTATGATGCGGAAGTCACCTTTGATGGATGTTCGGCATTATATGCAGGAACTGGAGTCGCGTTATGAAGAGATTTGGCAGGACTGGCGGCAGCAAAGGAGGAAAACATGAATTTTACGCTGGGGCTGGAGCAGGCAACCCTGTTTTATAAGCAGAAGCAGCCACAGGAAGCCATAACCGTTTTATTGATGTTGCAGAGACAGAATTTATTACCGGAGCAATGGTATCTGGTCTATAAAACGTTGGCAGGCTGCTATTTTATGGCAGGCGATTTGGCGCGGAGTTCAGATTATTACCGGCAGGCCCTTGTACATTGTTGTGGACCGTATCTATCGGAAAAAACAATGCTGTACAGCAATTATCTCTTTTTGCAGCACTATTTGCCGCAATGGAACGATGAGGAACTGGCAAAGGAGCATTTTGCCTATTCAGCTTTGGTGAACACAAGGCCTGCTTTTGTTCATCTAAGAAAAGATAAAGACAAACTGCGTATCGGCTATTTATCGCCAGATTTTTGTGAACATGTCAACATGTTTTTTTTCATTCAATTGTTGGCACGCTGCAATCGAAAGCGTTATGAAGTCATTGGTTATTCAGTGAGCGGCAGGGAAGATCATACAACGCAGCAATTACAGCGGCTGGCTTCCGGCTGGAGGGATTTGTCTGCGTTGTCTTCAGAGGATGCGGCGCGGGTTATTTATGAAGACTGTGTAGATATCTTGTTCGATTTATCCGGGCATGCCTCAGGCGGAGTTACACTGCCGATTATGGATTGGCATCCGGCACCCGTGCAGGTTTGTGGAATCGGCTATATGAGTACCACCGGGGATCCGGCCGTGGATTATTTCCTTACCGACGTATATTGTGATCCGCCAGGCGCGGGAGATTCTTTGTTTACAGAGAAACTGGTTCGCCTGCCGCATACGCATCTTTGTTATACTCCGTCGGAACGAGCGCTGCACTGTCAAAAAATATATGCGGTTCATACACCGGTGGTATTTGGCAGTTTTAATAATTTTGCTAAAGTGACGGATCAAATGCTGCAACTATGGTTGACCATTCTTCAGCAGGTTCCAGGTTCTCATCTGCTGCTGAAGGATTCCGGGAATTTGCCGTTTCTAGCGGCATCTTTGCGGCGGCGGGCGGAAAGCATAGGCTTTCGGACGGACCAGTTGGAACTGCGGCTAGGGACAGGAAATTATCTGGATGAATATTATGATATTGATATTGCATTGGATACCTATCCTTATGTGGGCGGCGGGACGACTTGCGATGCTTTGTATATGGGGGTGCCGGTCATATCTTTGTTCGGAACAAGGCACAGTACCCGTTTTGGTTACAGTTTACTGATGAATGTCGGTTTGGGAGAACTCGCTGCCGGGACTGCGGAAGCGTATATGGAACGTGCGGTGGCTTTGGCAAAAGAGCCGCTTCTTTTAACAGAACTGCATCATGTGCTGCGTTCCCTGATGAAAAAATCGCCATTGATGAATGGCTGGCAGTATGTGCAGGAAATGGAAAATGCTTATGAGGCGATGTGGCGGAGGTGGCTGTGTGGGGAGGAATAAACTTATCGATAAGGGCAGGATAATTTGAACGGTTTGCCGTATATATCTGATAAAGAAAGCACGTAATGAATGGAGGAACTTGTATGGGGAAATTGAGTCGTAAGATGGCTAAACACCAGCAAAAAAATAAAGAAGGAGTCGTTAACCAAGAGATAAATTCTTTAAAACAGCAAATGATAGAACAAATAAAAGAAGAAAAATATCCAGAAGCAATTGAGACTATGGCTGGATTAGCTCAATGCAAATGCATAGATGCTGAGGTGATGTATCAAGGAGCATATGCTTATTTTATGATTGGCGATTATGAACGGGCCGGTACATGGATTAACAATACGCTGACGTATGCTCCAAATCATGTGGCAGTACGTATTTTGCTAGCGCGGCTTTGTTTGTTGGAAGATCGTATCGAGGATGGACTGGCGGTTTTCGATTTTGTCGTAGAGCATTATGTTTCTTCTTTAACAACTGCAGAACGTACGGAAATGGAAGAAATTCTCGAATATTATGGACGTAATGAGGCGGATAAACTGCAGCAGCATTATCCGCATATTGCCAAATTTTTGCAGCTGGGCAACATCATTTTGCCGGAACCAGAGGCATCTCCTGTTGTCAATGAAGTCGCAGCTGCAGAAGAAACTGTTTTTGCAGTGAAGGCGGATTCCACTTCAGATGATTCCATAGCTCGGGCGCAGGCAGCCGTTGCAGCGCTTAAAAATCTGGCGTTGAAAGCCAGTGAGACAGTTCAGGTTGACGAGCTAAAAAAGAAGGCGAATACGGTTGTCGAAAACATCGGAACCAAAGCCGGGCAAATGGCCGAGGCCTTAAAGGATTCAGTCAATGAGGCGGCAGCGCCGTTTTCATCCGGTGATACGGTTGCGGAACAAACCAAGCTGATTCAAAAAGAAATTCTGACAAAATCGGTTTCTCTTGCAGAAAAAATCCGGTTGTTTAATGCTTTTTCCGGTGCTGCCTATGTCGATGACCGGCTGGAAGATGCGAGACAGCTTTTAAACGCTGCTTTGGAACTGGATGCTGAAGATCCGGCGACGCTTCGCAACATGGCTGTTCTTATGAGCGCTATGGGTCATTATCAGCAGGCGCTGGAATATGTATCACGCTTGCCTGTGACAGATTTTGTTCTGTTGGATCGGCTGCATCAACGTTAAGGGGATTATATGGACAAGAAAATAGATATTGGGCTTTTACGTTTTTTGCAGCCGGGCGAAGAACCCTTTCGTATTCTTACGGTAGAGAGCAGCATTTATTTGCCGGCGCTGCATCAGATGCTGCCTCAGGCAGAGCTATATGCTGTTACAAGGAATGAGGAGGAGTCGGCAAAAGCAATGTACCGTGGATTGGATATCCATTGGAATCGGTTGGATTATCGTGAAACACCGCTTGCTTATGAAACGGAATTTTTTGATTATATCATGGCGGATCGTTGCTTGGAATATGCGGTGAATCCGCAGGATATTGCCGCTGGCTTCAGCACTTTTATCCGGCAAACAGGGTTTTTATTGACAAGTTTTACGAATGTTCGCCATTGGAAAATTTTGCGGGAGATGATGGACGGTCATTTTTATCCGTTAAGCCGCCATATGTTTGCCAAACCAGAAATGGAGAAGTTACTTTATGCATCCTTTTATAAGGATGTGGTTTTTGTTCCGCAGCGTTTTTATGCGCCGGATGATTTTACGGAACGGTTGACAGCTTTTGGCTTTGATAATGCGCGGCATGATTTAGATACCGCTATATGGTTGGTAAAAGCAGCTCGTTCAACACCGGAGATTGCTGCTCTCAAGAGCTGTTATACGGTTCGGCAGAGGCGGCTCTTGGTGACATTGCTGCGTCGTTTGGAATATCGTATTGAACCGGAACGGAATTTGGCGGCATTTTGGCAGCTTATTGATGAAGCTGGAATTTTTCCAGATTATTTGGCCGAATTTATGCGTGAGACCTTGATGCATCATGCTCAGACCTATAAAATGTTAGTAGATTCGGCCGATGCCGTGGGCCGTCATACTTTTGCCGATCATTTGCTGGATGCCGCTATGAATTGTTACACCGGCAAACCGGTTTTGATAGCACTGCGGAAACTAGTGGAGGAGAGGACGCATGGCTAATTCGAAAAAAATTTGTTTTATCACTTGTGTCAATGATGAAGATTGGTATAGTGAAGCTTTGCTGTATATGCAGCATTTACATTTGCCGGAAGGGATGCAGGCGGAGTATCGCGCCATCCGCGGAGCGGTTTCAATGGCGGCGGGATATAATGAAGGTATGCGGCAGTCGGAGGCGCAATATAAAGTATATCTGCACCAGGATACGCTGGTGGTCAATCCTGATTTTATAGAAGATTTGCTGAAAATTTTTGCTGATAAAACCGTGGGCGTGCTGGGCGTCATCGGTTGCCGCAGTTTACCGCGGTCTGGCATCTGGTGGGATGGAATGCGCACTTATGGACGGGTTCTTCACGCCTGCGAGGCGGAGAGCGTCGTTGACACGATTTGCATGCAGCCCAAAGAACTTTTTATGGAAGTGGAGTCGGTAGACGGTTTGCTTCTTGCAACACAATATGATATTCCCTGGCGGGAAGACCTTTTTACCGGGTGGCATTTTTATGATACGTCGCAATGCCGTGAATTTGCCCGCCGCGGATATAAAGTAGCGGTTCCCAGACAAAAGGATTTTTGGTGTATTCACTGTCCCAAGGAAAAACCGTTGGCGCCTTCGTATAAAAAATATCAACGTATTTTTCTTAAAGAATATGGCAAAGAACTGCATCCGGAGGTATGATACGTGAAGATCGTTTTTATGAACGGCGGTTTAGGCAACCAACTTTTTCAATATATTTTTTTGCGCTGGTTGGAAATCAACAGCGGAGAAGACTGTGTGATTGACGATAGTCCGTTTTTTGGTGCCGCTGTTCCGCATAATGGTTATGAACTGGAACGGATTTTTGGGATAAGGCATCAACGGCTCAGCACGTATTTTGATCCCGAAGTTTGGGATTGTATGGTTCAGCAGCGCCGGGGTGTGGATGGCATTGAACAGCTTTTGCGTGATAACGGGCTTTTGTTTTCATTTGTATATGATACAAAGAATTATTTTTATGACGGGCCTGCTTTGGATATTCAAACGCTGGGATTTAAGTGCATTCCGACGGGCAATACATATTATCATGGGTACTGGCTAGGCGATTTTTATTTTCGGGATATTGCGGAGATTTTGCGTAAAGAACTGGTTTTTCCAAAGTTTCGGGAGATACGCAATCTAAATTATCAGGCACAGATCCGTCAAAGTAATTCTGTTTGCATTCATATACGCCGCGGCGATATGGCGGCGCTGGGATTGAGCAGCGGACCAGTCTATTTTTCACAGGCGGTTTCTTATATGGAACAAAAAATACAGCAGGCAAAATATTTTCTGTTTTCAGATGACCTTTCCTGGTGCTGCAGGCACTGGAAAGATCTGGGGCTGGAGCCGCTTGGCTCGCGTGTTGTAGCGGTAGAGGGGAATTGCGGACAGCAAGCTTATGCTGACTTGCAGTTGATGATACAATGCCGTCATTTTATTTCCGATCGCAGTTCGTTTAGTTTATTAGCAAGTCTTTTAAACATTACCTCACCGCATAAGATTGTTTATTCACGATGGCATTGATTTTTTCTATCATGGTTCATATTTAATTTTTCATCTGATTTGTCGATATATACAATAGTACTAATTTTTGAAACTAAGAGGACTTTGCCAATCAAAAAGCGAATGTACTGTATATAAAGATTATATATTTCAGCATGGATGGAGCGTTATATATTGCATATGGAAAGACGGGTCATAGATCAAAGCATTCAAATGTTGGAAGATATTAAAACGGTCATACAAGGGATGCAGATAGAGCAGAATTTTGTATCCGCATTATCTTGTGCGCAGGCACTAAGGGCAGTGGCGGGAGTGTGCCAAAAAGAACTTTCAGCCGCGCGTTATGCGCATTATCAAGATTTATTTGATGGGATGCAAACGGCTTTTCAGCAGGGCGCGGAAGTTCATATGGACGATGATAAGCTCAATGAAGTATGCAATTTATCCATTGAGCTTATTCAGTATGTGCAAAAGAAGCTCCGCCAAGAGTCGGGCGTCAAGAAAGAAATCGTTTTTTTGCCGTATAAGGCATCTATGTGGGACAGTCTCGAAAGCATTTGGCGAGCAGCCGCAGCGGATATGGAACATTGCAACACTTACGTGGTGCCGATTCCTTATTGCGAACGGAACCCGGATGGGACGGCGAAAGAATGGCACTGCGAAATCAATCTGTTCCCAAAGGATGTGTCGGTGCTGGACTATCGCGCAGTAGATCTCGAAAAAATGCATCCAGATGTTATTTTTATTCACAATCCCTATGATGACTGCAATCTTGTTACTTCTGTGGATGCTCATTATTATTCAGCGGTATTAAAATCGTGTACCGATTTGTTGATGTATGTGCCTTATTATGCAACTGCCGGCGGAATGGGCGAAGGACAGGCGCTTTGCCCGGCCTATTTTAATGTTGATTATATCGTTGCCCAATCCGAAAGGGATTGCGGGCTGTTCGATCCGTCGGTGCCGAAAGAAAAATTACTTCCCTTGGGTTCGCCAAAATTTGATCGGGTCATGCAAATGTGCCGGCATCGTCCGGAAATGCCGACAGCATGGAATAAATTTATGCAAGGCAAAACGGTGTATTTTTACAATACGAGTATCAATGGTATGCTCATGGATACCAAAAGCTTTTTAAAAAAGATGGAATATGTTTTTCGTTGCTTTTCAACTCGGAAAAATGTTTGTTTACTTTGGCGGCCACATCCTTTGTTGTTAACAACATTTCAATCTATGCGTCCTGAATTTTTACCGGAATATGAACGATTGAAGAGATGGTTTATTCGAGATGCTATTGGCATCTATGATGATACTTCTGATATTGATCACTCCATTGCGCTGTCGGATGTATATATCGGTGATACGGGAACGAGTGTTACTTCTTTATTTGGCATAGCCGGCAAGCCTATGTTTCTGTTGAATAACCGTATTCATGATGTGCCGGAGGAAAATGATTGGCGAGGAGAGATGCTGCAGGATTTTCCTCCCGCAGGAGCTGACGAATGGCTGATCACGCGGCATAATCAGCTATATTATGCTGAAGATAAGCATCATTATGCCTATTACTGCGCATTATCATCATATACGTCGGAATTTTATTATCGGACAGTAATACCATATCAAGGCAGGCTTTATATTTGCCCGTTGCAGGCGCAGAATATTTTAGTCGTTGAAAATCATGCAGTTGTTAAAACTATCGAGTTAAAAAAGCAGATTCTGCAGCCGGGTGCTTTTTGCGGAGCATGGCAGATCGGACATTATATTTTTTTGCTGCCGTTTCGCTATCCCGCAGTGGTGCGCTATGATCTGGCAGCCGATCGGCTTGATTACATTCAAGGCTGTACAGAGGCGTTTGTTCAGAAGGTTCAAGGCGAGTGGCGCATTGGCGGCAACTGTGTCTGGCGGGACCAGCTGTTATTGGCCTCGCCGCAGGGAGAACTACTGTTGGCAGTTGATAGCGCGTCTATGCAGGTGCAGACTTTAAAGTTACCGAATGTGAATTTTGGCGGCTGTATGGCTATGGCGGCTGATGGTGATGATCTTTGGATGCTGCCGTATCAGGGACAAATGATACGGCGAATGAACCTATGTAGCGGGGAACATCATTTGTATGCCGGACTGCCAGCCGGGTTCAAATGCCGTAACATTCCGTTTGGCGATGTTTGCGATGAGCGGCCATTTAGTATGATTGCTTTTACGGAGGAACAAGCCATCCTTTCTCCTTGCTGGGGAAATATGTTTGTACAGGTGGATAAAAAAACGGGCCGGATGGAGCGTTGGGATAGCCTTGTGGTTTCTTTTGGAGAAGTTCCAGAGGGATATTTTTTTGCGGGTGGGCGCGGCGGTTTTATCCGTAGGATGAGTAACCATATATACCGTTTTTTTGATTTTTTCCGCCGAAGATTGTATGATCTGGATGTATCGATTAAAGAAGTTCGGGAAGTAAAGATCTCTTTTGACCGGGAAGAACTGTTGCAGCGAGAACCCGGTTTTGGTGAGCTGTCTGAATGGTGCCGATATGGTTGTGAAGAAACGGCGATCAATTCTTTGCCGGATCTGCTTGACGGAACGTTAAAGGGGCATCCGTTCGACAGAAACGAACAGTTACAGGCATTTGGGCAAGTTACTGCAAACCGGGATGGAACTTGCGGAGACCATGTTTATCGATTCTTGATGCGGATATTAGGCATAGGGGGCGGCCAAGATGATTAAGGTAGTCACATATGGAACGTTTGATCTTTTTCATGAAGGGCATTACCGTTTGCTGCAAAGGGCCAAAGCATTGGGAGATTATCTGATTGTCGGCGTTACTACGGAAGCGTATGATAAAACCCGTGGCAAGCTCAGCGTGGTAGATTCTCTGGTAACTCGTATTGAAAATGTGCGGAAAACCGGTTTTGCGGATGAGATCATCATTGAAGAGACTGCGGGACAAAAATTCAGCGATATTAAAAAATACCATATTGATATTTTTACGGTTGGTTCAGATTGGACCGGAAAATTTGATTATTTAAAAGATTATTGCCAGGTTGTTTATCTGGAACGGACGAAAAATGTATCCAGCACAATGCTGCGAGCGAAAAAATGGCATATCCAGCGTATCGGGATTGTGGGAACAGGGCGGATTGCAGAGCGGTTTTTGCCGGAAGCCGTCGCTGTGAGCGGAATCAGTGTGCAGGGAGTTTACAATCCGCACCAGGAAAGCGCTCGGCGGTTTGCTGCAAAGCATGGCATTAATGCCTATGCAGACATGGATGAACTTTATGCCGCGGCGGATGTGATTTATATAGCCTCGCCGCATGAAACACACTATGCATATATTCAATCGGCGCTGGCACATGGGAAACATGTCATCTGTGAAAAACCATTGGTTTTAGAGCGTGCGCAGGCAGAGGAGGTTTTTTCAGAGGCAAAGAAACGCGGACGGATAATTTTCGAAGGCATTAAAACAGCGTACTGTCCGGGATTTCACAAGCTTTTGGGAATTGCGTGCAGCGGTAAAATAGGCAATATCCGCAATGTGGAAGCCTGTTTTACAAAATTGGAAGAAACAAATGTTCGAGAATTGACTGATATAAAATATGGCGGTAGTTTTCGTGAATTAGGAAGTTATGTCTTGCTGCCTATTATAAAATTGTTCGGAGTTGATTATGCAGATTTGCGATTCGATTCGGTTTTGAATGAAAAGGGGCTGGATCTTTTTACCCGGGCAACGTTAAGATACCCTTATGGACTGGCTACCGCGACTTGTGGACTGGGTGTAAAATCCGAGGGGCGGCTGTTGATTGCTGGAACCAAGGGTTATGTTATTGTCGAAGCACCTTGGTGGAAAACATCTTATTTTGAGGTACATTATGAAGATGCCGGCATCGTGGAAAAGTATTCGGAAACATTTCTGGGCGATGGTCTGCGTTATGAACTCAGCGATTTTTTGGCACGAATGGAAGATCGGGATAATGGCGATTTTAAATTGACGTGTCAGGAGTCTATCGCTTTGGCGGATATGATGGAACAGTTTCAGCAACAGCAAAATAATGCGTTGAAGGGGAGTTTGTATGGAAAAGACTAAAGTCTGGGCGCATCGGGGCGCATCGGGCTGGGATCAGCAAT
>DCFR01000005.1:30958-38218 GCA_002319815.1 Megamonas sp. UBA1799 | reverse complement strand
TCGGGCTCATAACCCGGAGGTCAGAGGTTCGAGTCCTCTTCCCGCAACCAATGCCTGGAGTGCTGATGTAGCTCAGTCGGTAGAGCGTATCCTTGGTAAGGATAAGGTCACCGGTTCAATCCCGGTCATCAGCTCCATATAAAGTTTGGCGGCGTAGCTCAGTTGGCTAGAGCATGCGGTTCATACCCGCAGTGTCCAGAGTTCGAATCTCCGCGCCGCCACCAATCAGCTCATAAAAACCCCTCAATTGGGGTTTTATTTATGTAGATTACCAGAAAAATGTCCGTATTTGTTTTATCGCTTGTTATTGACACCGCTGGACAAGTATGATAGATTATATTAGTGACGTTTTGAAGGTAGTATTATTTTCTATAGGTAAGGAGTGCATAAAATGCGCAATGCGGTTACGTTGGCCTGCACAGAATGCAAGAATCGCAACTATCAGACCAATAAGAACAAAAAGAATGACCCGGATAGATTAGAGTTTAGTAAGTACTGCAAGTTCTGTAAAAAACACACGCTGCATAAAGAAACGAAATAAGCGCGAGTCTGCAGAACAGTTGTTTATGGGGATGTGAAAGCTTTGGCGGAGGATAAAACGTCAGCGGTACAGCCGGTGTCAGGATTCAATCTAAAGAAGTTTCTCGGCGAAGTCAAGTTTGAGATGAAAAAGGTATCGTGGCCGGACAAGAAGGAACTCGTTTCTTATACTTGTGTGGTAGCATTGGCAGTCGCTGTAGTTTGTCTGCTGATTTGGGTCTGCGATACTTTCTTTGCAAGGTTGTTCCACATCATTTTAAGATAAGACTACTGGGAGGTGGGGGATGCGCGAGCGTCCCTTTGTGATGGAATCAGAAAAGGAATCAGAAAGACAATGGTATGTGATTCACACATACTCTGGTTACGAAAACAAAGTAAAAGCCAACCTTGAACGGAAGGTTCACTCCATGGGTATGGAAAACGAGATTTTTAATGTCGTCGTACCAATGGAAGATGAAACGGAAATTAAGGATGGCGAGAAAAAAGTAACCAAAAAAAAGGTTTTCCCAGGCTATGCGCTGGTTGAGATGATCGTCAACGATCAATCCTGGTATGTTGTGCGCAATACTCCGGGTGTGACTGGTTTCGTTGGTTCCGGCACAAAGCCTATACCACTGACGGATGCGGAAGTCAGACGTATCCTGAAATCTGCAGACGAAAAAGAACTGCGGCCAGTATTGGATGTTGAACCGGGACAAGCAGTTCATATTCATTCGGGTGCGTTCGAGAATTTCCCAGCTACGGTCACTGAAATTGATCAGGAGAAGGGCAAATTGAAGGCATTGGTTGATATGTTTGGACGTGAGACCACCGTTGAACTTGATTTTGATCAGGTTGAGAAGATCTGATATGTTTTTTTAAGGAGGTGTAAACAACATGGCTAAAAAGGTTGCTAAACTTGTAAAACTGCAGGTTCTCGCTGGCAAGGCTACTCCGGCTCCTCCGGTAGGCCCGGCACTGGGTCAGGCAGGCGTCAATATCATGGCTTTTGTTAAGGAGTTCAATGAAAGAACTGCGAAACAGGCAGGCTTGATCATTCCGGTCGAGATTTCAGTTTTTGAGGATAGATCATTTACCTTCATTACGAAGACTCCTCCGGCGGCTGTTCTGTTGAAGAAAGCTGCTGGCCTTGAGAAGGCTTCCGGCGAACCTAACAAGAATAAGGTTGCCAAGCTTCCGCGTGCAAAGGCACAGGAAATTGCGCAGAGCAAGATGCAGGATTTGAATGCTGCTGATCTTGATGCTGCTACTCGCATGATTGAGGGTACAGCTCGCAGCATGGGTATTGAAATCGTCGACTGACGTTTTTGTACTCGTGGGAGGCAATACCGTTATTACCACGAAGGGAGAACATTTAAATGGCAAAAGCAGGTAAAAAATATCAGGATGCTGTAAAGCTTCTTGAACCAGATAAAGAGTATACGGCTGATGAGGCTATGGAACTCGTAAAGAAGACTGCAACGGCGAAGTTTGACGAAACCGTTGAGCTGCATGTCCATCTGGGCGTTGATCCAAAATATGCGGACCAGCAGGTGCGCGGCGCGATTGTGCTGCCGCATGGCACAGGCAAGACGAAGCGTGTGTTGGTATTCGCAAAAGGCGATAAGGTAGCTGAAGCAGAGGCTGCCGGTGCTGATTTTGTCGGTTCTGACGAAATCGTAGCGAAGATTCAGGGCGGCTGGTGTGACTTTGATGTTGCGGTGGCAACGCCGAACATGATGGGTACAGTCGGTCGTCTTGGTAAGATCCTCGGCCCGAGAGGGCTGATGCCGAATCCGAAGCTGGGTACGGTTACCATGGATCTTGACAAGGCAATCAAAGAGATCAAAGCTGGTAAAGTGGAATACCGTACTGATAAGGCGGGTAATGTCCACGTACCGATTGGCAAGGCCTCTTTTGAAACGCAGAAACTGGCGGAGAACTTCCGGGTTCTTATGGACACGCTGCTCAAGGTTAAGCCGTCGGGCGCTAAGGGCCAGTATATTCGTTCTATTACGGTTTCGGCTACTATGGGACCTGGCATTTCTGTAAAGCTTTCCGGCAAAGCTGAATAAAACTTTATAAGTTTATTGGTGGCTGTAGACAGCAGGCATGAGAAATCATTTAAATTTGCCCGCCTAGGCCGGAACGCTCGAATAAAAATCCTGCGACCTCCGGTTGTTTAGCCGGAGGCCGTTTTATTTTATTTGAGAGGAGGTGTATTTCATGGGAGTATCTTCAGAGAAACAAGCACTCGTTGCTTCGATTAAAGAAAAGCTTACCACGGCAAAAGGCGCTGTCCTGACCAGCTACAAGGGTCTTACGGTAGCACAGGATACGGAATTGCGCCGCGCACTGCGCGAGGCGGGAGTCTCTTATCATGTTGTAAAAAACACGATGACGCGTATTGCGGCTAAAGAAGCTGGCATGGATGCTATTAATGACCACTTGGCAGGAACGACGGCGCTGGCCGTATCCACTACGGATGCGATCGCTCCGGCAAAGGCCATTTGTGAGTTCATCAAAAAGAACAAGCTGGAAGATAACGGCGTTCTCGTCGTTAAGGTTGGTTTGGTTGATGGCGCAGTTATCACTGCAGATGAGGTTAAGGCTCTGGCATCGCTGCCGTCCCGCGAGGTTCTTATTGCCAAGCTGCTTGGCAGCATGCAGGCTCCGATCAGCAACACGGTCAATGTCCTTCAGGGCGTTATCCGCAATGCCGTTTATGTGCTTGATGCTGTTCGTCAGCAAAAGGAACAGAGAGAATCCGCTTAAGGCGTGTTCTGTATAAAAATGAATTTAAAAGAAAATGTGGAGGTATTTTAGAATGACTAAAGAAGAAATTATGGAAGCAATTGAGGGCATGACTGTCCTCGAACTCTCAGAACTCGTAAAAGCTATGGAAGAAAAGTTTGGTGTTTCTGCTGCTGCACCGGTTGCAGTTGCTGCTGCAGCTCCGGCTGCTGGCGCTGCTGCTGAAGAGCAGACGGAATTCGACGTTATCCTGACGGATTGCGGCGACAAGAAGATCGGCGTTATCAAAGTGGTTCGCGAGCTGACGGGTCTTGGCCTGAAAGAAGCGAAGGCAGTTTGCGACGGCGCTCCGGCTCCGGTTAAGGAGAAGGTTTCCAAGGCTGATGCAGAAGCTATGAAGGCTAAGCTTGAAGAAGCTGGCGCAAAGGTTGAACTGAAGTAATTCAGTTTTGATGGGTCAGGAACATCTCGATGAGATGTTCCTGATTTTTGTTGTTTAAAAAATATTGACAAAGGATATTATATATGATAAAATATTAAATTACAGAATGCGTAGTACAACATTACGCAGCCAGGCGGGTGACGGCCGTTTGGTTTTTAATTAAATACAGATGGTTAACGAACTATAACGGAATAAGACAGGAGAGAAGAAGCAAGGTACTAAAAAACAATACGACCTTGTTTTTTTAATGTTTCATAATCCGTTTATTGGTGCGCTTCTGTTTGTGTCGTCAAATTTGGCTAAGGGGTGAAGGATTTAATGTTTAATCCTGTGCCGGTGGGCAAAAGAACCAGGTATAGCTATGCCAAGATCAAAGAAGTCATGGAAATGCCGCATTTGCTGGATATCCAACGTAACTCCTATGATTGGTTTTTAAAGGAAGGCTTGCAGGAGATATTTCATGATATCTCACCAATTCAGGACTTCACGGGAAATCTGGTATTATCGTTTGAGAATTTTTCATTGGGCGATCCTAAATATGAGCTTGATGAATGCAAAGAGCGTGATGTGACTCTTGCAGCTCCGCTGCGGGTGAATGTTCGTCTCATTAATCGGGAAACAGGTGAAATTAAGGAACAAGAAGTCTTTATGGGTGATTTTCCACTCATGACAGATACAGGCACGTTTATCATTAACGGTGCTGAACGCGTCATTGTCAGCCAGCTGGTTCGTTCGCCAGGGGCTTATTATGGCGAGTCGATTGATCCGTCCGGGAAAAAGCTTTACAACGCAACGGTGATTCCAAACCGCGGCGCATGGATTGAGCTGGAGACGGATATCAACGACGTCATTTCTGTACGTATTGACCGCACTCGTAAATTGCCGGTCACGGTGCTCATCCGGGCGCTGGGGTATAGTTCCAATCAGGCAATTGCGGATCTTTTTGATGATGATGCACGGATTCAGACGACTTTGGAACGTGATAATACGGATTCACGGGAAAAGGCCCTGATCGAGATTTATAAGCGTCTGCGTCCGGGCGAACCGCCGACGGTTGACAATGCACAGCAGCTTTTGGATACGTTGTTTTTTGATCCGAAGCGCTATGATCTTGCAACGGTAGGCCGTTATAAACTTACGAAAAAACTAGGCTGGAAGCGCCGTATTCTGGGAAAAACGCTGGCTGAGCCTATTGTTGATAAAGAGACCGGTGAAGTTGTTGTGCCGGCTGACGTGATTGTTGATGAAGCTATGCTGGAAAACATTACGGCTGACCGTGAGCCGGCGCTGTTCGGCGAAGGTTCGGCGATTACGGTTTATATTAAGACGAAGTCGGAAGAAAAGCCGCGCATGAAAGTGCTTTGCTCACCGACTTTGGAATATCATTACCGTACGATTACGAAAAATGATATCATGGCAGCTATCAATTATTTGCTGAATCTGATGGATGGCGTTGGCATGACCGATGATATTGATCATCTGGGGAACCGCCGCGTGCGTTCTGTGGGCGAACTTTTGCAGAATCAGTTCCGCATTGGCCTTTCCCGTATGGAACGCGTGGTTAAGGAACGTATGTCCATTCAGGATGTCGATGTAATCACACCGCAGGCGCTGATTAATATTCGTCCGGTTGTAGCGGCTATTAAGGAGTTCTTTGGGTCATCCCAGTTGTCACAGTTCATGGATCAGCATAATCCGCTGTCCGAGCTGACGCATAAGCGCCGTCTTTCGGCTCTGGGGCCAGGGGGACTTTCTCGTGAGCGCGCCGGATTTGAGGTGCGTGACGTTCATAATTCGCATTATGGGCGCATGTGTCCGATTGAGACGCCGGAAGGTCCGAATATCGGACTGATCGGTTCTTTGTCCAACTATGCTCGGGTCAATCAGTTCGGATTTATGGAAACGCCTTACCGCAAAGTTGATAAACAAAATCATAAAGTTACCGATGAAGTTCGTTATCTGACGGCGGATGAGGAAGATGATATCGTCATTGCCCAGGCGAATGAGTCGCTGACCGAGGACGGCTGGTTTAAAAATGAGCGTGTTACGGCGCGTTATCATGAGGAAACTGTTCTTATGCCGCGTGACCGGGTTGATTATATGGATGTGTCGCCAAAGCAGGTTGTTTCGATCGCTACAGCGATGATTCCATTCCTGGAAAATGATGATGCGAACCGTGCGCTTATGGGTGCCAACATGCAGCGTCAGGCTGTGCCGCTTTTGCGGACGCAGGCGCCGCTGATCGGCACCGGCATGGAGTACAAGGCTGCCTGTGATTCGGGTGTTATGATTCTGGCAAAACATGCCGGCACGATTGAATCGGTTACGGCGGACCAGATCAATGTCCGTACGACAGAAGGCGGACTGGATATTTACAAACTGCAAAAATATTTGCGTTCCAATCAGGGAACCTGTATCAATCAGGTACCAATCGTTTATAAGGGCGATGTTGTAGCGGAGAAGCAGCCGATTGCCGATGGTCCGGCGACGGATCATGGCGAACTGGCTCTGGGCTATAATATTATCGTTGCTTATATGCCTTGGGAAGGTTATAACTATGAGGATGCGGTGCTGCTGAGTGAGAACCTGGTTAAGCGCGATCTTTATACTTCCATCCATATTGAAGAATATGAGTGCGATGCCCGGGATACGAAACTGGGACCGGAAGAGGTCACGCGCGATATTCCCAATGTAGCTGAGGATGCGCTGCGCGATCTTGATGAAGACGGTATTATCCGCATCGGTGCTGAGGTTCGTCCGGGCGATATCCTTGTCGGCAAGGTTACGCCGAAAGGCGAGACCGAACTGACGGCAGAGGAGCGTCTTCTTCGGGCCATTTTCGGAGAAAAGGCGCGTGAAGTGCGGGATACGTCTTTGCGTGTTCCACATGGCGAATCCGGTAAGATCGTTGATGTCAAGGTGTTCAGCCGGGCGAACAACGATGAATTGCCGCCGGGCGTGAATCATCTGGTCCGCGTTTATATTGCACAGAAACGTAAGATTTCTGTCGGCGATAAAATGTCCGGTCGTCACGGCAACAAGGGTGTCGTTTCGCGCATTATGCGTCAGGAAGACCTGCCGTTTCTGCCGGACGGAACTCCAGTTGATATTGTGTTGAATCCGTTGGGCGTACCATCGCGTATGAACATCGGGCAGATTCTGGAGACGCATCTGGGCATGGCGGTACGCCAGCTCGGCAACCAGATTAAAGACGGTGATCCGACGGTCGAACCGCGCCTGCGTGCGATTGGGTATGACTTCGATAAATATGGCATGCCAAAACCGGATGCAGCCGGTATCCACATTGCAACGCCGGTATTCGACGGCGCCAAGGAAAATGAAGTATTTGATACAATTCGTGCTTCCGGACTGGCTGAGGATGGCAAAACTGTCCTTTATGACGGCCGTACCGGAGAGCCGTTTGAAAACCGCGTTACGGTTGGCTGTGTGTATATGCTGAAGCTGCATCATCTGGTGGATGATAAGATTCATGCTCGTTCTACCGGACCGTATTCGTTGGTTACACAGCAGCCGCTCGGCGGCAA
>DCFR01000005.1:0-30680 GCA_002319815.1 Megamonas sp. UBA1799 | reverse complement strand
GCGGACAGCGTTTCGGCGAAATGGAAGTTTGGGCTTTGGAAGCTTATGGCGCTGCCTACACGTTGCAGGAAATTCTTACGGTCAAGTCCGATGATGTTGTTGGCCGTGTAAAAACGTATGAAGCAATTGTCAAGGGTGAAAATATACCGGAGCCTGGCGTGCCGGAATCGTTTAAGGTACTGATCAAGGAGCTCCAGAGTATCGGTCTTGATATCAAAGTCTTGTCTGAAGATGCACAAGAAATCATGATTCAGGATGATGATGATGATATCAATGAAACGGCGCGTGAGCTTGACCTTGATGTCAAGGGTGTTGATCCGAATGAGGCGCAGGCGGTGCCAAAAAGCGTCGCCGCAGCTGATGATGCCTACGAGGGACATGCACCTGAAGCAGTAAGTGATGACGATATTATTGCCGAGCTGGGCAATATGGAGACTGCAGATGCCAATCAGGACGACAATAAGGAAACTGTTCCTGAGGCAGCCGATGATGAGAATGCTGATAAATAGAAGGGAGTGACGCCTCCTTGTTGGATGTAAATAATTTTGATTCAATGCGTATCGGTCTGGCTTCGCCGGACAAGATTCGTGAATGGTCTTATGGCGAGGTAAAAAAACCTGAGACGATCAACTACCGTACTTTGAAACCGGAGCGCGACGGCCTTTTTTGCGAACGGATTTTTGGGCCAACCCGTGATTGGGAGTGCCATTGCGGTAAGTACAAAAGGATTCGCTATAAGGGCATTATCTGCGACCGCTGCGGCGTTGAAGTAACGCGCTCCAAGGTTCGCCGTGAACGTATGGGCCATATTGAACTGGCTGCGCCGGTATCCCATATCTGGTATTTTAAGGGGATTCCCAGCCGCATGGGGTTGATTCTTGATATCTCGCCGCGGTCTTTGGAGAAGGTCCTGTACTTTGCTTCTTATATTGTTCTGGACCCTGCGGATGCGCCGCTGATGAAAAAACAGCTGCTGACAGAAAATGAATACCATGACGCCCGTTCGAAGTTTGGTGCTGGATTCAAAGTTGGCATGGGTGCTGAGGCAGTCAAGAAACTGCTGGAAGAACTTGATCTTGATAAAATGAACGAAGATCTGCGTAAGGAACTCAATGAGGTCAGCGGGCAGCGCAAAATTCGTGCGATTCGCCGGTTGGAAGTCGTTGAAGCCTTCCGCAAATCAGGCAATAAACCTTCCTGGATGATTATGGATGTTGTGCCGGTGATTCCGCCGGAATTGCGTCCAATGGTCCAGCTGGATGGCGGGCGCTTTGCCACCTCCGATCTCAATGATTTGTACCGTCGTGTCATTAACCGCAATAACCGGTTAAAGCGCCTTTTGGATCTTGGGGCGCCGGATATTATTGTCCGGAACGAAAAACGTATGCTGCAGGAAGCAGTGGACGCGCTGATTGATAATGGTCGTCGCGGCCGTCCGGTTACTGGGCCAGGAAATCGCCCGCTGAAATCCTTGTCGGATATGCTCAAGGGCAAGCAGGGCCGTTTCCGTCAGAACTTGCTGGGTAAGCGCGTTGACTATTCTGGTCGTTCTGTTATTGTTGTTGGTCCGGAACTCAAACTGCATCAGTGTGGTTTGCCGAAAGAGATGGCTTTGGAACTGTTCAAACCATTCGTCATGAAGAAGCTGGTCAACAGCGGCCTGGCGGGCAATATTAAAGCGGCCAAGCGTATGGTGGAACGGGTGCGTCCGGAAGTATGGGATGTGCTGGAAGAAGTTATTAAAGAGCATCCGGTTCTTTTGAATCGTGCACCGACACTGCATCGTCTCGGTATTCAGGCTTTTGAACCGGTTTTGACGGAAGGCCGTGCTCTGAAATTGCATCCGCTGGCTTGTACGGCTTATAACGCCGATTTTGATGGCGATCAGATGGCTATTCATCTGCCGCTTTCGGCGGAAGCACAGGCTGAGGCGCGCATTCTCATGTTGGCTGCGAACCATATTCTGGCGCCAAAAGATGGTCGTCCGATTATTGTTCCGACGCAGGACATGGTGCTCGGTTCCTATTATTTAACAATTCTTCGTCCGGGAGCGCTGGGCGAGGGCATGGTTCTCACCGGTATTAAAGAAGGTCTGCTGGCATTCCAGCATCATGCACTTGATTTGCAGGCAGCAGTTCAGGCCCGCATCGAAGGCTATGGCATGGTTAAGACTTCTCTGGGCCGGATGATTTTCAATGAGATTCTGCCGCCGGAGATTCGGTATTATCATAAAGATAAAGAGTCGGATCAATGGTGCCTGGGCATCCGTATGGATAAAAAGGAACTGGGTAAGCTGGTGGCCAATTGCTTTAAACATTTTGGCGCGAGCAAGACAGCGGAAGTCATTGATAATGTAAAGAATCTTGGTTATCATTATGCCTGCCTGGCAGGTATGACAGTAGCTATTTCAGATGTTATTGTACCAAAGGAAAAACCGGTAATTCTGGCTTCGACAGAAAAGGCAGTCAATGGAATTGAGCGTTTGTTCAGCCGTGGTCTCATTACCGATGAAGAACGTTATAAAAAGGTTATTGATCTTTGGACCAAGGCAACCGATGATGTTGCCGAGGCTATGATGAATAATATGGATCCGTTTAATCCGATTTTCATGATGGCGGACTCCGGTGCACGTGGTAATAAACAGCAGATGCGTCAGCTGGCCGGTATGCGTGGCCTGATGGCAGATCCGTCTGGTAAGATTATCGATTTGCCGATCAAGGCAAATTTCCGTGAGGGCCTTACAGTATCCGATTACTTTATCTCTTCTCATGGCGCCCGCAAAGGCTTGGCTGATACGGCGCTTCGTACGGCTGACTCGGGTTATCTGACCCGTCGTTTGGTAGATGTGGCGCAGGATGTCATTGTTCGTGAGGAAGATTGCGATATCGTTGGCATCAATCTGGTTCGCGAGCGGGCTCGTTTAGCTGCTTCTACGGCGGATGCAGTTGCCGTTTTGAAAGATTCGCTGCTGGCCCGGGTGCTCGGCGCTGATGTCATGGATCCGGAGACCGGAGAAGTTTTGCTGCCGAAGGACAGTGTGCTTCAGGAAACCGACCTTAAGGCATTAGGCGAGCATGGCGTAGCAGAAATCATTGTCCGTGGTACTCTGGGATCGTCGGAAGCCGTCATCAGCAATGCCATGACTTCCGAGACCGTTGCACTGGGTGCACCGGAGGTCAAGGTACGTGCAGCTATCAAGAAATCTATGATTCATGAGATGATGGGCAAGAAAACGACCGAAGCCGTGCTGAACAGCAAGGGCGAGGAAATCGTTCCATCCGGAGAAGCTCTGACAGAAGCCTATATAGAGGCTGTTTTGAGCAGCGATGCCAAGGAAGTTAAGGTTCGTAACAACAATGTCCGCGGTATTGAAGTCGAGGCTATCAAAGAAGGCAACGGCATTATTGAATCCCTCAAGGATCGTATTGTTGGTCGTGTCCTGGCCGAAGACATCATCAATCCTGAGACAGGTGAAAAGGTCGCTTCGCTGAATGAAACCGTGAACGAAGACTTGGCGGATGAGATCTGCAAAGTACGGGATCGGGTATCGATTCGCAGCGTCTTGACCTGTAAATCGCAGTTTGGTGTTTGCATTAAATGTTATGGCCGAGATCTTGCCAATGCAGCGGAAGTTGATGTCGGCGAGGCTGTCGGTATCATTGCCGCCCAGTCTATCGGTGAACCGGGCACGCAGCTTACAATGCGTACATTCCATACCGGCGGTGTTGCCGGTGATGATATTACCCAGGGTTTACCGCGCGTTGAAGAACTTTTTGAGGCGCGTAAGCCGAAGCATCATGCCATCATCGTTGAGATTGAAGGTACGGCAGAAGTCAAGGATGCTAAGGGCATGCGCAAGGTTATCGTTGTGCCGGAAGAGGGCGAACCGCGTGAGTATGCTATTCCTTATGGCGCGCGCATGATTGCGCAGGAGGGAATGCATCTTAAACCGGGAGATAAGCTTACGGAAGGCTCGATCAATCCTCATGATATTCTGCGTGTCTGCGGGCTTCGTGATACCCAGCGCTATCTGGTGTATGAAGTACAGAAGGTGTACAAGTCACAGGGCGTTGAGATTAATGATAAGCATATTGAAGTTATGGTTCGGCAGATGCTGCACAAGGTCAAGATTGAGGAATCTGGTTCCACCGACTTTTTACCGGGCGAATATATCGATATCAATACCTTTGAGACAGCCAATGTCAAAGTGATTGAAATCGGCGGAGAACCGGCGGTGGCCAAGCCAATTTTGCTTGGTATTACCAAGGCTTCTCTGGCCACAGATTCTTTCCTGTCGGCTGCTTCTTTCCAGGAAACAACGCGCGTGTTAACCGATGCGGCGATCAAGGGCAAGGTAGATCCTCTGATCGGCCTCAAGGAGAATGTTATCATTGGCAAACTCATCCCGGCTGGTACGGGTATGGGACGTTACCGCAATATTACGATTGTAGATCCTGAAGCAGCAGATACAGCTTCGGGAGCAACATCGGAAACTGCTTCTGAAGAAGATATGGTTCCGGCTGAATAAAATAGTCATATAAAAAGTCCTGACAGCAAAATGCTGTCAGGACTTTTTATATGGGTTTTATAGGTTTTTTACTTTGTCTCTGATAGCGGCCAGCTGCGGCGCTGTAGGGACATTGGCAATACGAATCTTTTCCAGGCAGATGTCACAGCCAGCTTCTTGCAGGGCTGTTTCGGTTTGTGCAATGCTCTGTCCGCCCCAACCATAGGAGCCAAAGGCAAATGCCTGCCGATGTTTGGGCGCCAGACCTTTGAGATAACAAAGGAACGCTGCCACATTGGGCATCATCTGATTGTTGAGCGTCGGAGAACCGACGGCAAGATATTTACTGGTCAGAATATCGGTGACAATGTCGGAAATATGGTCAACCCGGAGATCATAATAACCGACCGGCAGACCTTTTTCGGTGAATGCATCGGCAATCGTCTGCGCCATCATTTCAGTGGAGTGCCACATGCTGTCAAAGACGACGACGGCCCGGTCTTCTAATGTATCGGTACTCCATTTCTGGTAAGCCGCGATTATTTTCGGAATCTGTGAGCGCCAGAGTACGCCATGTCCCACTGCAATGATGTCGAGATCAAGGCCAGCCAGCGCCTGCATTGCCGCCTGTGCCTGCTGCCGGTATAACATCAAAATATTAGCATAATATTTTTTTGCCTCCTGCATGAGGATCGCCGGATCGTTTTCGTCATCAAACCTCCGATTGGCAGCCAGATGTTGTCCAAATGCATCATTTGAGAAAAGAATACGTTCTTCCGGACAATAGGTGACCATGCTGTCGGGCCAGTGCAGCATCGGCGTAGCGATAAACTGCAGCGTCCGTTTCCCCAAGGACAGCGTATTGCCGGTTTTAACGCCTTCGTAAGGTAACTCGCCATAACGTGCCAGAAGACCTTTCTGTCCATTCGGCAGACTGGTAAACACTTTTGCGTTCGGGCAGTATTGCAATAAACAAGGCAGGCTGCCCGAATGGTCGGGTTCTACGTGATTGGAAATGATGTAGTCGATTTTAGCCGGATCAATGACCGACGCAATGCGTTCCAGCATTTCCGCGGCAAATGGTTCTTTGACCGTATCAATGAGTGTGATCTTGTCATCAAGAATCAGGTAGGCATTATAAGATGAGCCGCGGCTGGTCAGATAGCCGTGAAAACTGCGCATAGACCAGTCAATTGCGCCTACCCACCAAATATCGGGCTTAATTTCAATCGCTTGCATGTGTAAAAACCACCTTTCCCTATTGTGTTTTATTTCTGGTTTTATTGTAATGGTATTGCAAAATAATTGTCAATGAGCCTTTCAGGATCTTTTGTCAGTTATTGCCACGCATCGGCCGCAGCACAGGCAGCCGTCCATTCGGCATTTACTCTGGCCGCCATTAGTTCCTTGCCGATGACATCTTCATGCAGACCGTCGATTCCCAGCCAGTCGGGCAGCAGCCCGTCGGGGGAGTAAGCTTCAAGTGCTTTTGCCGTATCAATATGTGGCTGCTGGCGTAAATAATCATTAAAGACTGCAAACTTTTCCGGCCAGTCTGGATCGGTGTCTTCATCAAAAGCCCGTTTGATATTTTCGGGATTAATCGGCGGCAAGGTCAGAAAAATCGGTTTGATTCCATTCTGACGGCATTTTTCCTTGATACCTTCCATGTTGGCAATGACATCTGCTGCGGAATAAGCGGCGCGTAAATCATTGGAACCGCCCATGATAATCAAATAGTGCGGATGAAACGGGAGCACATCCTGGTCAAAATGGGCCAGCATATCTTCTGTCAAATTGCCGCTCTGTGATAAGTTGATCGCGGAAAAGGCCAGATGCGCCAGCCAGCTGTATTCGAAGTCAGCCGGACTGTAAGAAATATGACCGCCGCCGTGGCTGATGCTGTCACCAAATACGGCAACGGTCCAATCATCTTCGGGCGCGGTACGGAAACTGCTGGTATCCGACCAGTTACCCTGCGGGCTGCCGTCGGCATTTAACGCTCGTACCCGCCAGTAAAAAGGTTCGTTGCTATAACGCGGGTCCGGATCGTAAATTTCTGACGCTTCGGTAGACAGGGAAGCAATCGGCTGCGCTGCCGGAGTATTGTCCGGATCGTTGTCAAAAACCTGCACCTCAAAACTGGCAGCCGCCGTAAGGCGGACCCAGTTGTATACAGGATAAAGCAAAGTCGTGCCGTGGCCCTCATTATAATTAGCCAGATGTACCGGCGGGGCATTGACGGGAGGGACTGTACTGCTGATATACAAGGCTGTCGGTTCACTAAAGGGGCCAATCGGCTGCTGATTTAATCCGAGCGTACGTACCCGCCACCAGAGCAGAGCTTCTCCGTGAGGCACAGAAGTTATATCACTGAGCAGCGGATTGTAAGCATTCATGAAAATATAAGGCGTCCGGAAAACCGCACGGCTGTCCGTATCGTCCGGATCGCAATCTGCCGGATATTGTTGAAAAATTTCTATTTCATAGGCAATGGCTTCAAAATTCTTATTCCAGCTGAGAATCGGTGAAAAAGAAAGCGGTGATTCTTCACTGGTCTGCGTCAGGCCCGAGGGAGCAGGCTGCGGGAAAAAAGCGGCTTGTGCCGGAGTCGGCGCCACTATCATAAATAGCAGCGTTAAGCATAAAAACAGTGGTTGCAAAGTCAATTTTAAAAAAGTTAATATAATGGATCGGCACCTCAGATTTTTTTGGATTTCGGAAAGTTTCCACTTGTTTGTATACCCTGGGTCAGACGATTCGCCGGCGCTTGCCCCGGCAGGACATGACCGATTGGTTTTTGCCGTAGGCCAGCCTGCAAACGAGTGATAATTTGCTGCTCGGCCCAGACCGGCGGCATTAATTCGCCCTTTTCCCATTTTTGTACTGTGCGATAGGGAATCTTAAACATAGAACTGATATCAGCTGGAGTAAGACCGGCGGCCAGACGATATTGTTTGACACGATTCAGCATAAGTGGGATCTCCTTTAAAATGATAATTTTTGGGGCAGGCCGCATTTCGGCAAGACAGACTAAAAAAACTTTGCCTGTATAGTGCAGTGGCCGAATCAAGCGGCGCGGGTAAAGCCTATTGCAGATCGGATTGCTTTTGCGTTTGTTCCGCCTGGAGGGCGGCGTACCCCTTATCTGTAATAGCGATTGTATAGGCGGGGCCGGCCTTTTTCATGAGGGCGTGCTCCTGCGATGCATCCGTTGCCGCGGCATTATCGGTCGGATCGTTTTTGGCCGTACTGGCGGTGCGCAATTTTTCAATTTGTTTCTCAAGATCAGCAATTTCTTTTTTTAGAGCTTGAATCGCTTTATCGTTGTTTCCCGTCGTATTTTGCTGTAGTCGGGCCAGTTGCTTTTCATCAGTGCGCTTTTGTGCGCGAAGCCGTTCGATTTGCGTTGTCGTATCCGATGAAACCGGCGCTTGATTCGTGATCAGAGCGGCAGAAGATAGTAATGAGCTCATAAAAATTCCTCCTTTGCTTCATTATAGCAGGATTTTCATTTTCTGTTTGCTTAAATTGTGGTTTTTAGGGGTTTTCTCGCGGCAAAAGGTCGGTTTTTTTAGGTATTTTATAAAAACTGCTGGACAAGTGATAGCCGGATATGCTATCATAATGCCTGTAAGAAGTTTATAGCGGTATGGCAATGGAGCCGTATGATAGATACTGTAGAGTACAGCAGATAAAATCTGCTTGTGGGCAGTTTATCATATGGTTTTTTTATTGTCAGGGAAACCATCAGAAGAAAAAATTTAGAAAAGGTGGTACAAAAAATGGAAGATTTATTGTATGTAATCCCGGCTAACACCCCCAAAGAACAGATTCTGTCGGATTTGAAGGCGCATCCTGAGATTAAGTTTGTCTCACTCGTCGGCATTGATCTGGCGGGTAATGATACGGATGAAAAAATTCCCATGCGCATCTTTTTGAAGGATATTGACGATTTCTATGCTGGTATTGCGGTTCAGACCGATGGTTCCTCAGTGGTTCTCACCGGTATCGCGACTTTGAACAACGCCAAAGTGGATATGCCGATCGATCCTAGTGTCAATTGGTTTGTCGATTATAATTATGAAAATTATGATGAAGAGACGGAAAAGCCGATTGGCACGTTGCGCATTCCGGCCTTCCTCATTCACGAGGGAAAACGTGTTGATTCCCGCGCGGTCTTGAAGGATACGCTGGACTATGTCAAATCAGAATTGCTGGCTTTGTTCAAGAAGTTCCCGAAGATTTCCGGGCTGGAACATATGAATGGAGCAGATGTGGCTGATATTCAGTTTACTTCGGCGACAGAATTGGAATTCTGGGTCAAAACGCCGTTGTCAGAAGCTGACATTGCGGAGATGTCTGCTTCTCAAGTCATGCAGGAACAGTATTGGCAGCGTACCCGCGGTGCGGTTCGCACGGCGCTGGAACAAGCCGTTATGGCGGTTGAGCAGTATGGTCTTATGGCCGAAATGGGTCATAAGGAAGTGGGCGGTCTCAAAGCGCAGATGGATGAGTCCGGCAATATGACCCATGTTTGTGAGCAGTGTGAAATGGATTGGCGTTTTGCTGATGCCCTGCAGGCAGCCGACAATGAACTGCTGGTCCGCACTTTGGTGAAAGAAGTTTTCCGTGAGAACGGCTTGGAAGTTAATTTCAAGGCAAAACCGATGATCGGTTTGGCCGGCAACGGCGAGCATACGCATATCGGTATGGCGGCTGTCATGAAAGACGGCAAGACGATTAATCTGTTCTCCCCGAAAGAAATGACCAAGGATTTTATGAGTGCAGTTGGGTATGGCGCAATCATGGGACTTTTAAAGAACTATGAAGTCATTAACCCGTTTGTTTCGGCTACCAATGATTCCCTGAACCGCTTGAAACCAGGATTTGAAGCTCCTGTATGCATCGTTACTTCGCTGGGGCATTCACCGGCGGTTCCGTCCCGTAATCGTACGATTTTGGCCGGTCTGGTCCGGGATATTAACAATCCGTATGCAACGCGGTTCGAGCTGCGGGCCTGCAATCCGTATACGAATACTTATATTGTGCTGGCCGCGATTTATTCCGCAGTGCTGGATGGCGTCAAGGCTTCCGCAGCAAAGACAACAGTCGAGCTGCTGGCGGAACTGTCCAAAAAGCCGGGCGAAGAAGGCTTCTACCTTGAGAAAAACAGAGCCTATCGGAGTGAAAACAATGTTTTTGAAGACTATACGGACGAAGAACGTAACCACATGTTTGGCGCGCCTCCGGCTACGGTTTGGGAGAACATGTCGAACCTTAGCAATTATCCGGAGAAACGGGCTGTGATCACGGCGGGCGGCGCTTTAAGGGATCAGGTCATCAGCGCGTTTGTGGATGGCGAACTGCTTCGTTGGAAGACGGAGCTGATGTGTCGTATCATTCCGGAGAATCGGGCCATTGTCCGCGCAGCGAAAGAAATTAAATCGGATTTTGTTACCGATCAGGATTCTTACAACTGGAACAAGATCAATGGGATCCGTACGTATCTGGCGAAAGACAGCATTGATGAAAAATCATTGTTTACGCTGCTGGTCAATACGTTGAATGAAGGCGACTATGCGACCGCTTCCGGGCTGCAGGTCGAGATGTATGATAAGATTGAAGAGCTTAAAGCCTTGTATGATGCGTATCAGAAAAATATGATTTAACAAGCCAATAGCCAAATAAAAAAAGAGCGTGTTTGACAATTTGCCTACAATTTGTCTACACGCTCTTTTTTTTGCGCGGTATTGCAAAAATTTTCCTAATGGCAGCTAGTAAATGGAATATTTTTTCCAGGGAATCTGTTCCAGACGGATGCTTTTTAAAAAGTCGACAATGTCTTTGCGGCCAAAGTAGCGCGGCTGGCCATCAGAAGCTTGTGACATGAGTATAATTGGCATGTTGGGAAAAAATGGCGCAATTTCCTGGCGAAATTTCAGACTGCGCGCTGTGTATTGCGTGACCAGTGGTTTGACTACAATGATGGCAAAGGTAACGCCTTGTTCGAGGATAACAGCTCCATGTATGACCATAGACAGTTTCTTCCTTTCTTCGATTTTCCTTATTTTAGCACGAACAGACAGTTTTTTCCAAACGAAACTTTGTTCGGAAAAATATCTTGCAAGAACAGTTGTTCTATGTTAATATAAAAACAGAACAAGAGTTTCAAGAAAGTGCGTTCTATAAATAAGGAGATGCAGATTGTGAAGAAGCTGGCAGTTGTGGCGTTAGTAGGTGTTCTTTTGACGTTGGCGGCTCCGTTTCATTTGGGTAATGCTTATTTGCGCAGTTCAGATTTTGATATCGTGACGGTAAAACGCAACGAAAGTGTCTGGACGATTGCCGAACGTTATACCAGAAATGCGGCGCAAAGTCAGGTGCTGATGGAAGCAATTATTGAAGTAAATGGCCTTTCTACAGATGGTAGTGTACGCGCCGGGCAAAAATTGCGCATTCCCTTGCTGGAGCAGGCTTTGCCATCGCAGGTGGCAGCAAAATAGGACTTTTTATAGCCTTGTGAAAAGTCCACTGACAGTGTTTACTTTTAAGTTGCTAAATGTTATAATAAAGATGTTAATTTAAGCTTATCGTTAAAGAGTGGGTGCGAACCCACTCTTTACTCTTATGCGGAGAGTATATTCTTACAAATTTTCATGGGAGGTATGTGTATGGTCAAACAAGTAGAAGCAGCGGTTGAAAAAATTGTGGTTGGGCTTTTAGCGGACAGCGGGCTGGAACTGGTTGACGTCGAGTACGCCAAGGAGCGCGACTGGTATCTGCGGGTATTTATTGATAAGCCGGAAGGAATCGGGATCGAGGATTGCCAGCAATTGAGCGAGCGGTTGGAAACAGAGCTGGATCGTCAGAATACGATTCCTGAAAGCTATATTTTAGAGGTTTCTTCGCCGGGGCTGGACAGGGTGTTGCGTAAAGAACGTGATTTTGTCCGGGAAACGGGAAAAATGGTGGATGTATCTCTTTATGAACCCTGCAATGGGACAAAACTTCTGACCGGAAAGCTAGCTGCTTTTGATGGAAAAACATTGACGCTGGAGAGTCTGCCGGCGATAGCGATAGAGAAAATAGCGCAGGTGCGTTTGCATATTGATATTTGAAGAGTTTGATTAGGAGGATATGGACTTGATTAAGAGAAGCAGGGGCAAAGGGAAAAGTAAGGAGAAGAAAGTCGATAAGGGTCAGGAGTTTATGGAGGCTTTCCGTGAGTTAGGAGCAGAAAAGGGAATTGCGCCGGAAGTTTTGTTTGATGCAATTGAGGCCGCGTTGATTTCTGCATATCGGCGGAATTTCAGCTCGGCGCAGAATGTGCGGGTAGCATTGGATCGGACGACTGGCAGTTATCATGTATATGCGATCAAGACGGTTGTGGATGCCGTCGAAAATGAAGTCACCGAGATTGCGCTGCCGGATGCACGGGTGATTAAACCCGAGTATGAAGTGGGCGATGTTCTGGAGATTGAGGTTACGCCGGCTAATTTCGGGCGTATTGCCGCGCAGACAGCGAAGCAGGTAGTCGTGCAGCGGATTCGGGAAGCGGAACGCGGTATTATTTTTGAAGAGTTTTCTAATCGTGCCAGTGATATTATCACGGGTATCGTGCAGCGGGTAGAGAATAAAAATGTATTTATTGATCTGGGGAAGACGGAAGCGGTGCTGGCTCCGACCGAACAAATCCCCGGTGAGGAATACAATCATGGAGATCGGATCAAAGCCTATATTATTGAGGTGCGTAAAACATCCAAGGGGCCGCAGATTTTGGTCTCCCGTACGCATCCTGGTCTTTTGAAGCGCCTCTTTGAGCTTGAGGTTCCGGAAATTCATGATGGTATCGTGGAGATTAAGTCGGTGGCGCGTGAGCCGGGTATGCGTTCCAAAATTGCGGTTTTCTCCAAGGATGAAGGAATTGATCCGGTCGGTTCCTGTGTTGGGCATAAGGGCATGCGGGTGCAGGCGATTGTGGATGAGCTGCGCAATGAGAAAATTGATATTGTGAAATGGAACGCCGATTCAGCGAAATACATTGCTAATGCTTTGAGTCCGGCCAAGGTGGTTTCGGTAGCTGTAAATGATGAAGAGAAAATTTCCCGGGTGGTGGTACCGGATTATCAGCTTTCCCTGGCGATTGGCAAGGAAGGGCAGAATGCCCGTTTGGCCGCGAAACTGACTGGTTGGAAAATTGATATCAAGAGTGAGTCTCAGGCTGCGGACGAGGGACTGGATGAAAATATGAATGCCGTCGAGGTTACCGAAGACGAGTCTTTCGTTACAGAAGGTGAATAATATGGCCGGTGTAAAGAAAATTCCCCAACGCATCTGCATAGGGTGTCAAAGCGTTCATCCTAAAAAGGAACTGGTGCGCATTGTGCGTACGCCGGAGGGGGAGATTTTGCTGGATTTAACCGGCAAAAAATCCGGACGCGGTGCTTATATCTGCCGAAAACCGGAGTGCTTTGCGGCGGCTGTCAAGGGACATCGTTTTGCTAAGGCTTTTCAGGGGCCGATTGATGCGGCGCTGCTGGAAAATCTTAGGCTGCAGCTATTCCCTTCGGCGAGGGCTGAAAATGAAGGATGAAAAGATCGTTAATTTATTAAGTATGGCTCAGCGGGCCGGCAAAGTCGCTTCGGGAGAATTTGCGGTAGAGAAGGCACTGGCTGCGAAGCAGGTCGCTTTGCTGCTGGTGGCAGCCGATGCTGCGGAGTCCACAAAGGAAAATTGTGAAGCGGCTGCGGCGCGGCAGGGCATCAAGGTATATTATGTGCTTTCACGCGAGGCGCTGGGACATTGTCTCGGCAAGGAGTTTCGTTCGTCGGCAGCACTGTTGGATAAAGGCTTCAGCAAGGCGCTGGAACAACGAATTTTGGATGCGAATTAAAGTCAGATTCATGGGGGTGGATCAATGTCAAAATATAGAGTTTATGAAGTGGCAAAGGAATTTCATACGGAAAGCAAAATTGTGCTGAATCTGCTGGCTCGTAATGGGTATACGGTGGCAAATCATATGAGCAGCGTTGGTGACGATGAACGGAATTTGATCCAACGGATCTTCAACGGGAAACCGCAGGAAGGTAATAAACCGATGGCTAAAGCGGAGGCGAAACCAGAGGTAAAAAAGCCGGCGGCACATAGCGAACCGGCATATCGGCCGAATGCGGGCCAGCCGTTGAAAGCGGCGCATACAGCAGAAACAAGGGAGCCGGTGCACCAAGCAGCGGAACCTGCGCATACTGCGGCGAAGCCAGCAACAGCAACACGGAATACAAACGGAGAACGTGCATATCAGAGAGGCGGGAATCATCTGCATACTGAAAATCATATACAGACAAATAGTGGCAATCGGCCACAGACAAATAGTGGCAATCGACCACAGACAAATAGCGGCAATCGGCCACAGACAAATAGTGGCAATCGGCCACAGCAAAGCGGTGCGTATGCACAGCAAAACAGCAGCAATCGGCCGCAGACAAGCAGTGCGCGTCCGCAACAGGGCGGCGGCAATCGTTCGCAGGCTGGCAGCGGTCGTCCGACGGCAAGCAGCAGCAGTCGGCCACAGTCTTCCGGCAGCGGCCGTGCGCCGTATAGCAGCAGCCGCCCCCAGACAAGCGGCGGTAACCGTCCAGGAATGAATAACAATGCGAATGCTCGGCCACATTCGTCCTCATCAGCCGCGGGGAATCATCGGCCGACAACAAGCAACAGCGGCAATCGTCCGGCTGGCAGCGGCCAGAATAGCGGTTTCAGAAATGTTGTTTTTAAAACAGACAGTGCAAATCGTTCTTACAGCAGCGGCAGCGGTGGTAATAACAGCAGTGCCGGGAGCAGTCGCCGCAGCAGCGGCGGGCAGGGTGGGAATGGCAGCCGTTTTGATAATCGCGGCAATAGCGGACACACTGGGTTTGGCGGCAAGAACAATCGCAATAACCGCAACAACCGCAATAATCGTAAAATGCAGCCGCAGCAGCCAAAGGTTGAGATTGCTCGGCCAAAGCATATAAAAGTAGGCGAGAGCATTGCGGTCAAGGATCTTGCCAGCAAGATGAGCTATACGGCTACGGATGTAATTAAGAAGCTCATGCTTATGGGCGTTATGGCAACGATCAATCAGGAAATTGATTTTGAGACAGCGACGCTGGTCGCTGGCGAATTCGGGGTTACAACCGAAGAACTGCCGCCGGAGACCGATCCCACGGAGATCCCGGAGATTGAGGATGATCCGAAGTCTTTGGTACTGCGTCCGCCGGTTGTGACGGTCATGGGGCATGTCGATCACGGCAAGACATCTTTACTGGATGTCATCCGCAAGAGTTCTGTCAGCGCACATGAGGCCGGCGGCATCACGCAGCGCATTGGCGCTTATCAGGTGATGAGTCAGGGGAAAAAGATTGTTTTCCTGGATACGCCAGGCCATGAGGCTTTTACAGCTATGCGCGCCCGCGGCGCTCAGGTGACGGATATTGCTATCCTTGTGGTTGCCGCTGATGACGGCGTGATGCCGCAGACGATAGAAGCTATTAACCATGCGAAATCGGCGAAAGTGCCGATCATTGTGGCGATTAATAAAATAGATAAACCGGGCGCGAATCCGGATCACGTCAAACAGCAACTGGCCGAGCATGAGCTGGTGCCGGAGGATTGGGGCGGCGATACGATTATGGTGCCGGTTTCTGCGAAAAAACAGCTGGGTATTTCCGATTTATTGGAAATGGTTTTGCTGGTGTCTGAAGTGCAGGAACTTAAAGCTAATCCAAATCGGGATGCGCGCGGTGTCATCATTGAGGCGCAGTTGGATAAAGGCCGTGGCCCGGTGGCAACGGTATTGGTGCAGAATGGTACGCTGCGCATTGGCGATTCAATTATTGCTGGGACGACGTATGGCAAGGTTCGCGCGATGATTAATGATCGCGGCGAGAATGTCCGTAAAGCATCGCCGTCGGTGCCGGTTGAAGTGCTGGGCTTGTCGGATGTGCCGGAAGCCGGTGATACGCTGGCAGTAGTAGATGAAAAGCTGGCTCGTTCCATTGCCGAAAAACGCATTGAGAAACAGCGTACACAGCTCATTCATTCCAAAAAGGTTTCCCTGGATGATCTTTTCCAACAGATTCAGGAAGGGAATATCAAGGATCTTAATATTGTGATCAAGGCCGATGTTCAGGGATCCGTAGAAGCGCTCACCAGTTCGCTGCTGGCATTGAACAAGAATGATGAAGTGCGCGTAAGCATTGTGCATGCTGGCGTTGGCGCTGTCAATGAGTCTGATGTCATGCTGGCGTCGGCTTCAAATGCGCTGATCATTGCCTTTAATGTCCGCCCCGTAGCGAATGCCCGTAAATTGGCTGATACGGAGAATATTGATATTCGTACGTATCGCGTTATTTATGATGCGCTGAATGATGTCAAGGCAGCCATGTCCGGCATGCTTGCACCGAAATTCAAGGAAGTCATTCGCGGCAAAGTGGAAATTCGTCAGGTTATGAAATTTTCCAAGGCGCTGGTCGCCGGCTGTTATGTGCTGGAAGGAAAGGTTGCCAATAATTCCAAGGTTCGTGTCATTCGTGACAACATCGTGATTTTTGATGGCGAAGTCGATTCGTTGCGTCGGTTTAAAGATGATGTTAAGGAAGTTGCCGGCGGCTATGAGTGCGGTCTGACGATTAAGGATTTCCGTGACTTTAAGGAAGGCGATCTTCTGGAAATCTATGCAATGGAAGAAGTGGCGACTTCGATTACGGAAGCCAATGCCAAGGCCGCAGATAAACGCGCTGCAGAGAAAAAAGCCGCGGCGCAGGCAGAAAAGGCAGAGAAGGCAGAGAAGGCCTGAGGGAAGGTCGTGCATTATGGGACAGCTTCGAGTAGAAAAAGTACAGGAACTGATGAAACAAGAAGTCAGTAAAATTATATTACGGGAACTAAAAGATCCGCGCATTGGTTTTGTGACGGTTACACAGGTTGAAGCTACGGGTGATTTGCGCAGCGCCAAAATCTATGTGAGCCTCATGGGCAGTGATCAGCAGGTCAAGGATTGCTGGGCGGGGCTGCAAAGTTCGTTGGGATATATCCGGCGTGAGATCGGACAGCGTATCCGGCTGCATTTTACGCCGGAGCTGACCTTTCAGCTGGATAATTCCTTGGCGTACAGCGCTCATATCCAGACGCTGTTGAATCAAATTAAAAAGGATGAAACGTCAGACGTATGAGAATTTCATTAGAAGAAGCCGGCCGGCGGTTGCTGCAGGCGCATAAAATCTTGATTACGGCCCATGTGCATCCGGATGGTGATGCGATTGGGGCTTCCCTGGGCTTGATGCATTACTTGCGGGGGCAAGGCAAGGAAACCTGTCTTTTCATTGATGATGATATTCCCGAGACTTTTTCTCTGCTGCCAGGGGCTGCTGCGATTCAAAGGCCGGATGGCCGGGACAGCGGCGCGGATCTTTTGGTAGTGCTGGATTCGGGAATTGACCGGATTGGCACCGTGCAGGCGTGTGCTCCAGAGGCGGCGGTGCTCAATATAGATCATCATGTGTCTAGTGAAGATGGAGCCGGTTATTTGTATCTCGATGCAGCGCGGGCGGCCACGGCGGAGATCATTTATGAATTGTTGGTTCTGCTGCATGCTGATTTTACGTTGGCTATTGCGATGCCTCTTTATACAGGTATTGCTACAGATACGGGGTTTTTCCGGTATTCCAATACTACGCCGTATACCATGCGAGCCGGCGCAGCCTTGATTGCTGCCGGTGTACAGCCAAATATCATTTCTGAGGCCATGGAGGCTAAGCCTTATGCATTGGTCAAGGGCATGGCGGCGGCTATGCAGACGATTGAAGTGACGCCGGATGGCCGGGTAGCCGGATTGTTTCTGGATCAGGAACTGGTGGCAACGCTCGATTCAACGGAAGGCTTTATTGATTTTGTCCGGGTCATTGAGGGTGTGGATGTAGCCGTGCTGATTAAATGCATTGGCGAGAATATCTGCCGGGTGAGTATGCGTTCCAAGGGAACGGATGTGAGCGCGGTGGCTATGCGTTATGGCGGCGGCGGGCATGTGCGTGCTGCCGGCTGTACGCTTCCTTTGCCGCTCGCTGAGGCTCGGCGGACGATTTTGTCGGCTTTGGCAGAAGTCATGGGAGAACCGGTATGACAGATGGATTTATGAATGTCCTAAAGCCACCGGGAATGACATCGCATGATGTGGTGAGTTTTGTTCGCCGGGTACTCCATACGCGTAAAGTTGGACATGCGGGAACCCTGGATCCAGGGGCGGCGGGAGTCCTTCCGGTTGCTGTTGGACGGGCGACGCGGCTGATTGAATATCTTGATTCTGTAGACAAAGCTTATCGGGCGGAACTGAAGTTTGGTATAGCAACTGACAGCGGCGATGATCTGGGCACTGTGGTGGAGCGACAGGAAAATTTTGTGATGCCGACGATCCCTGTGTTGCAACAGGCAGCGCGACAGCTCACCGGTTCCATTATGCAGGTGCCGCCGGCCTATTCGGCGATTAAGATTCATGGGGAAAAAGCTTGTGATCTGGCGCGTCGTCATATTGCGGTAGAAATTCCGGCTCGTGAGGTTATGATTTACCGGCTGGAGATTTTGTCGCAGCGGACCGATACGCTGCTTTTGGATGTGGAGTGCTCAAAAGGGACCTATATCCGGACGCTTTGCACTGACTTTGGCCGTCTGGTCGGCATTCCGGCAACAATGTCTTTTTTAGTCCGGCTGCGGGTAGGCGATTTTTGCCTGAAAGATTCGTGTACGCTGGAAGAATTGAATGAAAAGCGCACCGCTGCGGTTCTGCCGCCGGAGCGCTTTTTGTCGCACTTGCCGCGGTATGATCTGGCTCCGCATCGCATTCAGGCCTTTTTAAACGGGCTGCCCACCCATGATACCGCTTTTAGCGGGCCTTCCGGCAGGGTGTGTGTTTATGGACCGGATGGTTTTTTGGGTGTGGGCTGTTTTCAGGCCGAGACAGCGTCAGTTTTTCCAGAAAAGATTTATCAGCTGCGTTGAAGCAGCTGTGGGGGAGTCAAGGTATGCAGTTTTTTTCCGAGCTGATCAATTTAAAAGAACAAGATACAAATCTGGCGGTGGCTCTGGGGACTTTTGACGGCGTCCATCTCGGTCATCAGAGCATTTTGCGCCGGACCCAGGAATTGGCGCGCGACGCGCAGGGGAAAAGCGTGGTGCTGACTTTCAGCAATCATCCGCTGTCGGTCCTGGCGCCGGGAACCGAGCCGCTGCAGGTCGGAGACCGGCGGCTGCGGCGGTGCCTGCTGGAACAAATGGGGATGGATATTCTGATCGAGCTGCCCTTTACCGCAGAATTTTCCCGGGTGACGGCCGACGGTTTTTTGCAGTTGCTGTACGAACGGTTGGCGCCGAAATTTGTTGTGGTTGGACCGGATTACTCTTTCGGGTATCAGGGAAAAGGCACGCCGGCTTATTTGCAGCAAGCCGGGCCCAATTATGGTCTGCACACGGTCATCTGCCCGGCGGTATTTTATGGTGGAGAAGCGGTGCGCAGTACCCGGATCCGGCTGCTGCTCGCAGCTGGTGATCTTAATCTGGTCAATCAGCTGTTGGGGCGTCCGTTTACGTTTGCCGGGTCGGTGGTTCATGGCGATGAACGGGGACGGACGCTAGGTTTCCCTACGGCCAATCTCGTCATTGGCGAGCAGCGGGCGATCCTGCCGAATGGCGTTTATGCGGTGCAGGTGCAATGGCGGCAGCGTCTTTTAGCCGGCGTGGCCAGCATTGGCAGCAATCCAACTTTCGGCGGCGTGAAACGGCGGCTGGAGGTTCATCTTCTCGACTTTACCGGTGATCTTTATGGTCAAGAGATTCAGGTGCGGTTTGTGGCTCGTTTGCGGGCGGAACAGAAGTTTCCTTCCGCTGCCGCCTTGGTGGAACAATTGCAGGCGGATGTCCGCAGGGCGCGGAAAATATTGGTTTACAAGGAAAATGGTCTGTGATATAATATTTTGAGTGTCATGCGCACGATCCGCAGCGAAGACAGCGAGGAACTCCGACGTTGCCCTGGCTGCCGGATATTTTGAAAACAACACAGGAGGAAGAAAAGTATGTTAACACAGGAAGCTAAGAATGAAATCATGAAAACTTATGCCGTTCATGAAGGGGATACCGGTTCACCGGAAGTGCAGGTAGCACTTTTGACGGCACGTATTTCTTATCTAACGGAGCATTTGAAAGAGCACAAAAAGGATCATCATTCTCGTCGTGGCCTTTTGAAGATGGTTGGTCATCGCCGCCGTCTGCTGAGCTATCTTTCGAAGAGCGATATCGAGCGTTATCGTACGCTGATTGCCAAGTTGAATCTGCGCAAGTAAGAAAAAAGCGGGGTTTTCCCCGCTTTTTTTGCGTCTCAATCCTTTTTTTACAATAAAAAAGGATTCCGGGAAAGTTTTGTCGAATGCCTATAAGTTTACAAAATGATATATATAATAATATGTAGGAGGAAACCAGATGCATAGCTTTGAAATGGAAGTTGGCGGCCGTTCCTTTATCATTGAAAATGGTAAAATGGCTAAACAGGCGAACGGTTCGGTATTGGTGCGCTATGGGGATACCGTAGTGCTCGTGGCGGTTACGGCTTCGGCTGCGCCGCGCGAAGGGGTTGACTTTTTTCCACTCACGGTTGATTATGAGGAAAAAATGTACTCGGTAGGAAAAATTCCGGGTGGTTTCATAAAACGTGAAGGACGGCCGAGTAATTCGGCTATTTTGTGCGCCCGTCTGATTGACCGGCCGATTCGGCCGCTGTTTCCTGCCGGTTTCCGTAATGATATTCAGGTGATTGCCACCGTGTTGTCGGTCGAACAGGACAATCCGCCGGAAATTGCGGCAATGATCGGCGCTTCCTGCGCGCTGTGTGTATCTGATATTCCTTTCAACGGACCGATTGCCGGCGTTCGGGTCGGCCGCGTCGACGGTCAGTTTGTCATAAATCCGACGGTGGAGCAGCGGGAGAAATCCGATCTTAACCTGACAATTGCCGGGTCTCATGATGCAGTCATGATGGTAGAAGCTGGCGCTAACGAACTGCCGGAGGATGTGATTCTGGAGTCGATTCTCTTTGGTCATAAGGAAATTCAGCGGATTGTTGAGTTCCAGCAGCAGATTGTCGCGGCGTGCGGCAAGGCAAAGCGCGATATTAAGTTGTTCCAGCCGGCGGCGGAACTGGTGGAAGGCATTACCGGATATGCATCGGCCCGACTGGATGCAACGGTTCGCAATCCGGATAAACTGGAGCGCGATGAAAATATCGCGGCGGTCAATGCGGATACTATGGAGCATTTTCTGGCTATATATCCGGATTCTGCCAAGGAAATCGCTGCGGTTCTGCACGATGTGGAAAAGCGCATTGTGCGGCATATGATTACGCATGAGAAGATTCGTCCCGATGGACGCGCTGTCGATGAAGTCCGCCCGGTCAGCTGCGAGATCAGCGTACTGCCGCGGACGCATGGAACCGGATTGTTTACGCGCGGGCAGACGCAGATCCTGACGGTGACAACTCTTGGTTCTCTGAGCGATGCACAGACGATTGACGGGTTGGGAACGGAAAAAACGAAGCGTTATATTCATCAGTATAATTTCCCGGGATACAGCGTCGGCGAGGCGCGTCCGGCACGGGGACCGGGACGTCGGGAAATTGGTCATGGCGCCTTGGCGGAGCGCGCTTTAGTGCCGGTCATTCCTTCAGAGACGGAGTTCCCTTATACGCTGCGGCTGGTATCTGAAGTGTTGGAGTCGAATGGGTCTAGCTCCATGGGCAGTGTCTGCGGCAGCACCTTGTCGCTGATGGATGCCGGCGTTCCTATTAAGCGCCCGGTTTCCGGCGTTGCCATGGGATTAGTTAAAGAAGGGGATCATTATACGATCCTCACCGATATTCAGGGAATGGAAGATGCGCTGGGCGATATGGACTTCAAGGTGGCCGGTACGACAGAGGGCATTACGGCTATTCAGATGGATATCAAGATTGCCGGCATTACCCGGGAAATTCTTTCTTCGGCGTTGGAGCAGGCAAAGCGCGGACGGGCATTTATTCTCGGCAAGATGCTCGAGTGCATCGATCAGCCGAAAACAGAGCTTTCGCCGTATGCGCCGCGCGTTACCAGGATGCATATCAAGGTTGATAAAATCCGCAATGTCATCGGACCGGGCGGCAAGGTTATCAAGAAGATCATTGAAGATACCGATACGCAGATCGACATAGAGGAAGACGGTACGGTTCTTATTTCCTCTATCAATGCCGATAACGCCAAAAAGGCCGCTGCCATTATTGAAGATCTGGTGCGCGATGTTGAAGTCGGCGCCGTATATAAAGGCAAGGTTACCCGTCTTATGAATTTCGGCGCTTTTGTTGAAGTTTTGCCGGGTAAGGAAGGCCTCTGCCACATTTCTCAGCTGGCCAAGGAGCGGGTTGAGAAGGTAGAGGATGTCGTGCATGTCGGCGATGAACTTGAGGTCAAGGTCACGGAGATCGACCGTCAGGGTCGGGTGAATCTTTCTCATAAAGTATTACTTTAAGGATTGTTTTAGGGCCTCGGATAATGTTGTGTTATCCGGGGCTTTTTTTGTCCGAATTTAGCTGGGCTGCTACATAAAGAATAAATTTATAAAGCAGAAGGTTTTTTGCTTAAAATATAGAAATAATTAATTGTATTCATAAAGAACGAATTTTATGATGAAATAAATTTATTATACACATTCGTCAGAATATGCTTTTTTGCTGACAAGGATCAGCTTTTTGAAAGGCAATATGATAAAAATTATAACAATCATGGGGGGTGCTATGTTTTAGGCGCTGCTGGGAAAAGGCTTTTGCCGGCGTTGCGTACTCATGCGGTTTTTGTATGGGGGTAAATCTGGGATGCACAATTTTTACCGCGGCAGGTAGGCGGTACGGTATCAAAGATAACGGGCGAAAATGATCAGGAGAGTAGGAGGAGGAATTATCATGAAAGTAGGGAAAAAAATATCGGCCGGTTATATTGTGATTCTGGTTTTTATGTTTTTATCATGTGCCTGCGGCTTATTTCTGATTGCTAAAATGAATGATATTTCGGATACAACAAAAAATACGTATATGAAATTATACGAAAAGACAAATACTGTAGCAAAAAATTCCGGATTAAAGGTGGCGGCGCTCAGAGGTTATGTGATTACGGGCGAGGATAATTATATCAAGGACTTTTATCAGCTTGATAAAGAATCGGATGCTTTACTTAAAGAGTTAGAGGAGCAGTCGACTACGGAAGAGGGCAGGAAATATGCCCGTGATCTAAGGGCCGTATCGGATCATTATCAAGGTATCGTTGAGAAGAAACTGGTGCCGGCAAAAAAAGCCAATCAAGCCGATGAAATCAATCAGATTATAAAAAGCGAGCTGGCGCCGGCGGCGGAAGATTCCAAAAAAATAATGGCGGAATACATCGCTTTTCGTCATCAGCAGATTGAGAGCGTTCTGCAAAACAGTATCGACAACGGCAGCACCGCTAAGATGATTTTAATCGGCTTTACGGTCGTGTCCATGGTCGCTTCGATTTTGATCGCTTTTTTCCTTATCAGAAGTATTGTCGGGCCTTTGCAAGCGGCGGTTGGCTATCTGACCAAAGTGGCCGGCGGTGACTTCAGTATGAAGGTATCGCAGGAATTTTTGGCATTTCAGGACGAAATTGGCGATTTGGCCCGGGCTACGCATACGATGGTCGGTAATATCAGCAGCATACTGAAGACAGTGATCACTTCTTCTCAGACCATGGCCGCTTCTTCAGAGGAGCTGACGGCCAATGCTGAGCAGTCGGCTCTGGCATCGGTGCATGTTGCCGAATCCATTACAACGGTATCAAGCAATGCGGAAGAACAGACGGTTTCAGCAAATGAAGCGGAGCGTGTTGTCTTATCTATGGCAGAGGCTATGGAAACCGGCAGCACCCAAGCGAAAAACGTGGCGGAGCTGTCAAATAAAACGTTTGCTTCCGCGCAGTCTGGCGCGGAGATCGTTAATCAGGCAATTTCGGAGATGGGGTCGATTGAGTCTTCAACGAAAGTTGTCTCGGATTCCATCAGTCGCCTGAGCGAAAAATCAGAAAAAATCGGTACGATTCTGGAAACTATTTCTACGATTGCCGGCCAGACGAATTTGCTGGCATTAAACGCCGCGATAGAAGCTGCCCGCGCCGGCGAGCATGGCCGTGGGTTTGCCGTAGTCGCCGAAGAAGTCAGAAAATTGGCTGAACAATCACAGACGGCAGTACAGGAGATTGGCACTATTATTACCGAGATCCAGCAGGATACAAAAGTTGCCGTTGAAGCGGCGGTCGTAGGGCTGAACGATGTACAGTCCGGCACGCAGGTCGTAGATAAAGCCGGCGGCACGTTTAGCACGATCTTGGGGCATATTAAGGATCTGAACGGCGGCATTGATGAAATCACAGCCATGATGCAGACGATGCTGCATAGTAGCGGACAGGTGGTCGGCGAGGTGAAAAAGATTACCGAAGCCAGTCGTCATGTAGCAGAACAGGCAGAAAATGTATCAGCCGCCAGTGAAGAACAATCGGCCTCTATGCAGGAAATTTCATCTGCCAGTAAATCTTTGGCGCAGCTGGCGGAGGAACTGGATAAGGGCGTGCATAAGTTTAAAGTGTGAACGTGTTTAGAGCGGAACCAATGCTAAAGGTTTCCGGCAGTTCTTTTGCTGTATGTGCAGCTGATACCCGCAGGGGCTGGCGCGACCTTGCGGGTATTTTTTTGGCAGATAGGCTTTACAATGTTATACTTGTCAAGTTGATGATGGATGCTATAATAGATACATTCGTTATATTCACCGTGGGAGGTATTTATTTTGGGAAACAAGCTTTCCTTGAGCTCATATGTTCTCGTGGGTTCAATGTTATTCGGAATGTTTTTTGGCGCCGGCAATCTGATTTTCCCCGTGCATCTGGGGCAGGCAGCCGGCAGTCAGCTGGCGCCGGCAACGCTGGGTTTTTTAATCACTGGCATTGGCTTGCCGTTTCTGGGGATCGTTGCAATGGGAATTTCCGGCAGTCAGGGGTTGGCGGATCTCACCAGCCGGGTTCATCCAGCCTATGCCAAATTTGTGACAGTCCTGCTCTATCTTACCATCGGACCGGCTTTTGCTCTGCCGCGCACGGCGACGGTGTCTTATCAGATCGGGCTGGCTCCTTACATAGGCGATGAATCTCAGACCATAGCGCTGGCTGCTTTTACGCTGCTTTTCTTTTTCGTGGCGCTGGCTTTTGCGTTGAAGCCAAGCAAGATTCTGGTCTGGATCGGAAAAATTTTGAATCCCTTGTTTTTAATTTTTTTGGCGATGCTGATTTTTACGGCTTTTTATGCGCCGATGGGCGGAATCAGCAATGTGGCGGTTCAGCCGGAGTATGCCAGCCATGCTTTTTTCAAAGGATTTACCGAGGGGTACAATACGATGGATGCGCTGGCCTCGCTGGCGTTTGGCATTATTGTCGTGCGTACGCTGCGTGATCTCGGAGTCAAGACGCCGTCCAGTATTGCCTGGGGAACCGTGAAAGCCGGATTTGTCAGCGTGCTGCTTATGGGGGTTATTTATAGCTGCCTGGCGTATATTGGGACGACCAGTATTGGTCAGTTCGCGCTTTCGGCCAATGGCGGTATTGCTCTGGCGCAGGTGGCTTCCTACTATTTCGGTTCTTTCGGCGCGGTGCTGCTGGCGCTGATTGTGACGCTGGCCTGCCTGAAGACGGCCGTCGGTCTGATTACTGCTTGCTCGGAAACTTTTGTGGAGCTTTTTCCCGGCACGATTAACTATCATCGTTACGCCGTGATCTTTACCGTTGTTTCTTTTTTAGTCGGCAATGTCGGCCTTACGCAGATTATTGCTCTGGCGGTGCCCATTTTGATGTTCCTCTATCCACTGGCAATTACGATTATTTTGCTGGCGTTCCTGTCGCCGCTTTTTCATGATCGACAGGCTGTGTATGCATCGACTACGGCCTTTACACTGGTGGCGGCGATCGGGGATATGTTGAATTCCCTGCCGGCGGCGGTGCAGGGAACAGCGGCGGTGCAGGATGTACTGGCGGTATATCATAACCTGCCTTTTTTTGCGATCGGCATGGGTTGGATTGTTCCGGCAGTGCTTGGTTTTGCTTTGGGATGTCTGTACAGTGCGCTGCATCGGCAGCAGGCCTGACAGATCGATAAAAAACGGTTTTGCGATCCTGTGACGGATTGCAAAACCGTTTTTTTTATGACCGGAATTATTTTTTGAACATGCGATTGAGCGGATTTTCTTTGAACATATTGCCCTGCTCAATATAGCGGTGAACCATTTTTTCTGATTTGTGGCGCGTCTGGCGCATGATGGAAAGCGCGTCGACATCGTGCTGGGCCGCGCTGGTTGCAAAACCGCGCCGCAGGCTGTGACCGGCGAAGTTGGCAGCATTCAGACCGGCTTTTTTTATATACTTTTTTACGATAAGCGCTACGGATTTATCGGAAAGTTGACAGTCGCGCAGCGTATGGTTGCGTTTAAGCGGACGGAAAAGCGGCCCCTGTTGGATTTGCGCAGCTTCGATCCAGACTTCGACAGCGCGCACCGCGCAGATTGCCGGGTCGGGAGCGTAGGGGATGGCGATAGTGCTGCCGCGGCCCAGTTGATCGCCTTTGGCGCGCGGGATAAAAATCACCAGTCCCTGCGGGGAAAAAGTAAGATTTTCCAGCTGCACGTTGACCAGCTCCGAGCGGCGGAAAGCGCCGGCAAAGCCGAGAAACAGCAACGCCCGATCGCGTAGGGTCGCGAGATCATCGCCTTCCAGACAGCCGGCCAGCAGGGAAATCGTTTCCAGCAGAATCGGCGCCTTGCCATGCTGAAAGGTTCCCTTCTCCCGGCGAATGGCCGCAATGGAGGCCCGGACAAGATTGGAATGCGCCGGGTTGCGGTCATGGTCGTAGCCGGCGGCAATATGGTTTTCGGATATTGCCGTCACCCGGCGGGCAACCGTGTTGGCGCGGGCTTCGTCGGCGAGATCATTGACATAGTTCACAATCGTTTCCGGTTCCGCCGGTAGGGCCGACAGATGATGAAACGCGCACCAGTTGGCAAAATCCTGCCAGTCGGCTCGGTACGCACGCAGCGTATTAGCGGCCTTTGACTTTTGCAGGCGTCGTTTGCTTTTCGCGGACAACGCTGGATTCGCTTCAATGGTTTGATTTTTTGCCAATAGAAAATCAGCAGTATCGGTCATGTTTTTCACCTGAATGATCACTTTCTTCTTTTCATTATACCGGATGTCGCTCGGGATTCCAAGTAAAAGCACAGGGAAAAGACAAGTTGTTTCCATGGGTTATTTATTAATATTTCATTAAAATGGTATAAAGGTCTGATTTCAATTATTTTTGGATTCTTTCATACTAATATTAATTGTTCTAAATTTAGAAAATCGCACACGGAGGATACAGCATGATACATGGACGGAATCATTCCTCATCAAAGGCATGGAAAGCCATTTCTGTTGCCGTCAGTCTATTCCTGCAGATCAATACAACCGTTCTGGCGGCGGAAACAACAGTTATACCGGATACTCGGCAAGGAAAAGATCCCGGCGTCAGTCAAGCGGCGAATGGGACTATTGTCGTTTCTGTTCGCACGCCGGATGCTTCGGGCCTGTCACATAATCAGTACCTTGATCTCCAGGTCGGACCGCAGGGCATTATCTTTAACAACAGCAATCATATTACCAATACAACACTCGCAGGCTGTATTACTGGGAATCCATATCTCGGCGCACAGCCCGCAGCTATTATTCTCAATGAAGTCACCGGGACACAGATTACCCGTCTGGACGGTTTTTTGGAAATCGCCGGTTCAAGAGCGGATCTTGTTTTGGCTAATCCAAATGGCATTTATACTAGCAATACTGGTTTTATCAATACCAGCCGGGCGGCGTTGGTGGCCGGGAGGCCGGAATGGACGAAGGACGGCCGTCTGCAATTTTCGGTCACGGACGGTGAAATCACCGCTGCCGGGCAAGGTATTGATGCGAAAGCAACCGATCGTTTTATTCTTTATGCCAATGCAATTAAGATCAATGCCGGAATTTGGGCTAAAGATCTGCAGGCGGCTGTCGGAGCCAATACCATCGACTATGCCAGCGGCGCTGTGCGCGCCATGGACACATCTCCGCAGGGGATCAGCCTCGATGTGGCGGCTCTTGGCGGTATGTATGCCGACAAAATCTATCTCGTTGGCACCAGACAGGGGCTTGGCGTGAATATGTCTGGCGACTTGGCGGCCTATGAGCATGGCATTACTGTCACCAGTGAAGGAAAAATTTGCTGGAATCAAACGGCTAAGGTCAACGCAAAAGAAGATATTTATCTTCAAACTGCCGACTCTGTGGAAAATCAAACCTGTCTCAATGCGGGGCAAACCCTTCAGATCGATGCTCCGAACTTGCAGAATCGCGGCAGCCTGCTGGCCGGCGCTGTGGTTTTGCATACAGGGCAACTCATGAATCAGGGAAAAATATACGCCGGGCGTATAGCCATTGCGGCCGATAATCTGAATCAGACCGGCGGGGAGGTCAATCCGGTTCTGGCAGCGAGAGATACTATGGATCTTGGTATTGGCATTCTGAATAACCGGGAGCATGCGGAAATTATTTCTTTGGGCGATATGCATATCGGAGGCTTTCTTGATGCCAATAACAAAGCAAGCGGACAAGCCAGGCAGGTCAACAATAACAGCGCCTTTATCGAAGCCGGACAAAATCTTAACCTGCAGACGGATGTTTTAAGCAATACCAATGAACACTATCAAACGGCCATACAACTGGTCAAAACTGAGCCGGTGACAGATTATCAGGGAGATGGAAGCTCCCGACGGTATCGAAAAGGTATCGATGGTCCGGTTCCTGATCTCGGACGCGATCCGGGCCACGTCAGCCAGAATTTCTATACCTATCGGCATGAAAATACCGAATGCGTGCATTTGCCGGACGGCTCTTACGGGGAAGACGGACATGGCGGCTGGACGCGCTATCAATGTACGGAAAATACATATGAAGACGTGATCATTCAGACGGATCCTGGGTCAATATTGAGCGGTCAGGCTATGAATATCAACGCCGGAAGCGTTATCAACGACAAAAGCCGCATTACGGCCGGTACCCATCTGACATTGCAGGCCGATTCGCTGCAGAATCTGGAAAGCAGCGGCACTCGTATTACGCAGGACATCGGCACGGCGACGCATTATTCCTATAAAGATCAAGATGGCTGGGATGGCAGCCATATTCGGACAACCCCTTGCGATTTGCAAAATAAACAGGATATAACCGTTCCGTCTGTCCTCTATGGCGACAAGCCAGACGGAGTGCTGCATGATACAAGCGTTGCCGCTGCGTTGGGGTCGAATCAGGCTTTATTTCAACAGTCTTCTACCCCCATCGCAGCGAGTTACATAGAAACCGATCCGTCTTTTACCAATCAACAAAAATGGCTTAGTTCCGACTACTGTATTGCACAGCTGCGGCAAGATCCAGATAAACTTTCCAAACGCCTGGGAGATGGTTTTTATGAACAGCAGATTGTACGGGAGCAGGTGCTGCAAAAAACCGGACAGCGTTATCTTAGCGGCTGCACCAGCGACCAGCAGCAATACCAGACGCTGATGGATCATGCGGTCGCCTATGCCAAAGAACAAGACCTTCGCGTCGGGATAGCGCTTACAGCAGAACAGCAGGCAGCTCTTAAAACCGATCTTGTCTGGATGGTTGAAAAAAGTGTTCTTTTGCCGGATGGCGTCATTGTAAAGGCGCTGGTACCGGAACTCTATACAGCAAAAACATCGGCTCTATCCGGTGCTGCTGTCATCAGCGCGCAGAATATAGATATCCAAACAGCCAATGATATTTTAAATCAAGGGACACTTGCTTCCGGAGACAGCAGCCATCTATCCGCCAACAATATCAATAATCAGGGTGGTTATCTGCACGGGTCCAACGTGCTGTTACAGGCTGTGCAGGATATTCACAATAACGGCGGTATACTGAATGCCGACAATTCCCTTGATCTGCAGGCCGGCAGAGACATTCATTTTGAGAGCACTACCCGTCAGACAGCTACTGATCAAAATACCAGCAAAGGCATCAGTCGGATAGCCGGAGCCTCGGTTGCCGGAGACGAAGGAAAACTCCGCCTCAGCGCCGGACGAAACATGCAGCTGAACGGAGCCGTACTTGAGAGCGATGGTAAAAACAGTGAAATCAGTCTGACCGCCGGTGAAGATATCGATTTGGGAGTTGTTGTTACGGAAAGCAGCCACCATATCGTATGGGATGCTGATAATCATCGTGACGATCACAGCACGACGGAAAATGGCAGCACGCTGCGCAGCAACGGTAATATCTCCTTGCAGGCAGGCGAAACAATCGATTTAAAAGGAACCTATCTGGACGCGGGTAAAGCGATCAAAGCGTCGGCGGGAAAAAATCTTACAATCCGCAGCGCACAAGAGGACAATCAGGTCAGCGAAGACCATAAAGACACCAGCGCCAGTTATGGAACTACGCGGACAACCGTAACCCATGACCGGCTGGACGAAACCGTCCAGCACGGCAGCACGCTTTCCGGGGATACCTTGCAGTTGGAAGCCGGCACGGATATTCAGCTCACCGGCAGTAACCTGGTCGGCACCAATGACGTCAGCCTGCAGGCCGGACAAAACATTCGCATCGAAGCGGCACAGGACAATACCCGGCAGGAAAACCAGTATAACGTTAAAGAAAGCGGTATCTTTGGCAGCGGACTTGGTTTTACCATCGGTACCAGAGAAAACAAAGACCGCTATCAAGGCAATGAAACCTTGCAGTCCCGCAGTGCCGTGGGCAGTGAAAAAGGCAGCTTGCATATCAATGCTGGGGGAGATAATCATGTGACGGCCAGTGATCTGCTTGCCGGCAAAGACATTTTTATCCAGGGGCAGCAGGTAACGCTGGACAATAACCAGGATCGCTATGACAGCACACGGGATTATACCTTTAAACAAAGCGGGTTCACCTTCTCTTTGGGAGGCGGCGCGGTTGACATAGCCAATCGCGTTATCGCTCCGGCGCAACG
>DCFR01000008.1:641-157311 GCA_002319815.1 Megamonas sp. UBA1799 | reverse complement strand
GCAGGTGGGAAAGTTGAGTATATTATTCTTTCTTAATCCAAAAATTCCTGCCAAGGAAACAAACATCCTCTGATCGGTTCCATTTAATATCGCCGCCGTGCAGGCAGCCCAGACTATTTTTCCCATTCTGCAACAGCGATTTTTGCTGCGGCAGCCACCAACGCATCGTCACTTTTTGCCGCCGAGTCACTATGCGTCGTCATGATGACCAGCACAATCGGCTGATGCCCCGGCGGCAGCAGCAGCGCTATATCATTGCGAGTTCCATAAAGACTGCTGCCGCCGCTTTTATCAACTACTTGCCAATCGACCGGCACACCGGCGCGAATCAGTGAATCCGTGAACGGATTTCCCATCATCCAAAGAAGCAATTGACGGCGCTTTTCTGCCGATAAAATGTCGCCCTTTGTATAGGCCGCAAAATCAAGTGCCATCTGCTCCGGCGTACTGGTATCCCACCAGTCGCCGGGCAGGGATTCGTTCAACTCTGGCTCTTGGCGCACCGGTATCGTAACCTTGTCATTCAAAGCAAACAAAGACTGCCGAAACGCGCGCATACCGCCAATATACCGCAGCAGCAAATTTGCCGCCGTATTATCGCTCAGCCGCAGTGCCGCCGAGCAAAGCTCGGCAAGAGTCATACCCGTTGCCAAATGTTTTCCCGTAACCGGCGCATAGGAAAGAATATCAGCTTGTGTATACATAATATTCTCATTCAGCTTTTCCAAGTCATTTTGCCGCAGCAGTTCCCCTACTAACAAGACCTTAAACGTCGAACAATAAGGAAACCGCTCCTGCGCACGGTAGCGCAAGACGGATCCGTCTTCTGTATTCCAGGCATACACGCCAATACGCGTCTGATGATCTGCTTCCAATTGCTGAAAAGCTGCGGCCGCATCCGTCGGCCCAGACTTTGCCTCCACCATCGAACCGTTGCCGACCAGCAGCAAAACCATCCAGAAACAGAACGCCATCCCTATTTTATCCCAATATTGGTAATTATTTTTCATTCATTCGTCACTTCCTCATAGCCGGAGCTCTCCGCTTGCTCTTTAGCTCCTTAATTAGCAAAATCGGCCAACCCCGCCGCTGATATAGATGGAAACAACGACTTGAACCGGCCATATCATTCTTTTTGACAAATTCCCTGCTACAGAAAAAGGCGCGATGACTCGCGCCTTAAATATTACAATAAATATATTTTACCGTCGCCCTGATCTGGTCCGGCGGTCTGCTGTCGGTTTGGCTGCTGTCCGGCCAGCCGGATTACGACGGCTGCGCGGATTCGTCCCCTTGTGTTCCGCGCCTTTGCGATTCGCGTATTTGCTCAGCGGCTTCGCATTTTTATGCTGCTCCTGAAGCTGCTTCGCCCGCTTTTGATCATGGCGTTCTGTCTTTTGACGACCATGAACCGCACGCTGCTTATCGATACGATTTTTTAGCCCCGCTTCAATGCGGCGCAGCTGCTCATACTGGCGGGCTTCCACAAAAGTAATCGCTTCGCCATCATGCCCGGCCCGGCCGGTGCGGCCAATCCGGTGAATATAATCGGTTGTATTGCGCGGCAGATCATAGTTAAAGACATGCGTCACGCCTTCTATATCGAGACCGCGCGCCGCTATATCCGTTGTCACCAGCAGCTGCAGTTCCGCCGTGCGGAACCGTTTCAGCACCAACGTCCGCTGCGCCTGCGTAAGATCGCCGTGCAGCTCGTCCACCAGAAAACCATGACGGGCCAGTTCCATCGTAATAGTATGCACCCGCTGTTTTGTCTGGCAGAAAATCATCGCCAGATAAGGCTGCTTTTCATTAACCAGCTCACAGAGCTTTTCCATCTTTTTTTCTTCGGCCACATCGACGATGACCTGATGAATCGTATCCAAGGTGATATGCTCTGCTTCAATCGTAACCTCGCGCGGTTCTTTCATAAAACGATGCGCCAGCGCGCGAATGCGATCTGGTATCGTCGCCGAAAACAACATCAACTGATGATCGGAGGCCAGCGCAGTAAGCAGTGTTTCCACATCCTCGATAAAACCGAGCTTCATCATCTCATCCGCTTCATCGAGCACAATCTTATTCGCCGTCGTCAGGTCCAGCGTATGCCGGCGCAAATGATCCAAAAGCCGGCCCGGCGTGCCAATAACCAGCTGCGGATGGCGTCCCAGCCGCTCCTTCTGCCGATCAATATCCTGCCCGCCATAAATAGCAAGCGTCTTGATATCATACGCAGCGCCAAGTTCCTGCGCCACTTTGGCAATTTGTATTGTGAGTTCACGGGTTGGCGTAACAATAAGCGCCTGCGTCGCCAATACACCAGGCTTAAGCTTTTCCATCACCGGCAGCAAGAACGCCAGTGTCTTGCCTGTGCCGGTTGGAGCTTGTACTATACAGTCATTCCCGCTGCGAACCGCAGGAATCGCCGCCTCCTGAACCGGGGTCATCTCCTTTATTCCGCTGTGCTGTAAGACCGTCATGGCCTCGGGCGCAATATTATATTCTTTGAATTTCTTCATCAGCTTGACAAAACCTCCGTACCTGTTTCAGTGATCAAGATCGTTTTCTCCCACTGGGCAGAAAGCGACCTATCCTTCGTTGTAACAGTCCAGCCATCGCTTTTATCTGTTACGACTTTATATTTTCCCGCATTGATCATCGGTTCCACGGTGAGCACCATGCCCGGCACAAGCAGCATCCCCGTATCGACTTCGCCTACATGCGGCACAAACGGTTCCATATGGAACTGTTTGCCAACGCCGTGCCCGCCCAAATCGGTAACCACCGAATAGCCGTTAGCATGCGCATGCTCCTCACAAGCCGCGCCGACATCTCCCAGAAAATGCCACGGCCGGGCTGCGGCAATTCCCAATTCCATACATTCCCGGGCAACTTTTGCCAAATGTTCAGCCGCGGGCGATACATTGCCGACCAGATACATGCGGGATGCATCGGCATAATAACCGTTCAGAATTGTCGTGATATCGATATTGACGATATCACCTTCCTTGAGAATTGTCTTTTTTGAAGGAATACCATGGCAAACCACTTCATTAATAGAAATACAAACGCTCTTGGGATAGCCCTCATAATTCAAACAAGCCGGAATTCCGCCGTGGCTGACAATATATTCATGCGCCGCATCATTGAGCGTAAGCGTATCCACCCCCGGACGCACCAGCGTTGTCATTAGATCGAGCGCTCCATCATTCACAACGCCGCTTTTCCGGATTCCCTCAATATCTTCCTCATTATTGATAATCTTCTTAGGCGGACGCGCCTGCCCTTTAAAGATATCAAACTTCATATCATTCAACCGTTCATCAAACGCCAGATGGCACTTTTTGTATTTTTTCCCACTGCCACACCAGCACAAATCATTTCTTGTCATTCTTCCTTACTTCCTTTTCCTTTTCAGTTTCAGTCTGTATATTATTATAAAGCGAAAAGATCAATTGGTCTACCATTTATTCTTACCGCGACAATCGATTTGACAGACGCCACGGCTTGCTATATAGTATTTGGGTATCCTACAATATCATAAGGGTGTGTTAGTTGCATGAAAACAAAAAAGAAATGGTGGCTGGCGGCGGCACTGATTCTGTTGATCATACTCGCAGCGATTTCCATTGATACAAACGGCATTCCTGTTCTCAACTATCATCAGATCAATAACCGAGACCACAATGCGCTTACGGTATCAACCGAGCAATTCGCTGCGCAAATGCAGTATCTGGAAGATGCCGGCTATCATACCATAACCGCCGGTGAACTAGCAGATGCTTTGAGCGGAAAAACATCTCTGCCGGATAAACCCATTCTGATCACCTTTGACGACGGCTACCGCGATAACTATAAAAATGCCTTTCCAATTCTTCAGGAACATCATATGAAGGCGATGGTCTTCTTGATCTCCGATTATGTGAGTACGTACCCGAATTATCTGACCTGGGGCGAAACATTGGAAATGCAGGAACACGGAATTGAATTTGGCAGTCATACCTTGAACCACGTTGAACTCAATAAACTGAGTTCAACCGATGAAATGCTGCATCAACTGAAAAACTCCAAAGAAGCCATTGAATGGCGTTTGGGTACTTCCGTAAACTTTCTCGCCTATCCCTGCGGCTCTTATAACGACGAAGTGTTGGCCGCAACTCAGGATGCCGGTTACCGTGCCGCGTTTACGGTACAATATGGCGTTGACGTGCCGGGGGCTGACCTTTACTCGTTGAACCGCATTCCTGTGTTTGGCGGCAACAGTCACACTTTGCTGCGCTTCAAACTGCGGCTGCGCTGCCCTGTTTTGTTTGCTACGCTGGGTCATTGGAAAAAAGAACTTACCGCCGCTGGACACACCAGTCTGGCGAACCTGGTTATCATTCCATAAGCTACAACAATTTTTGATATAAAACGCGTCTGAAAGGCATATGCTTTCCAGACGCGTTTTTTGTCTGCTTCGCTGCGGCTAACGAATAAACTGATCAATCGCTTTCGTGAGCTGCTCTATAGTTTCATGATCGTTATCATGGACAGCATCAACAACGCAATGTTCCAAATGATCCTTCAGAATCACCTTGCTGACGCTGCGTATCGCTGCATTTACTGCCGATAGCTGTATCAGAACTTCACTGCAGTCACGCCCATCTTCAACCATGCGCTGTATAGACTGCAAATGGCCAATCAGCCGCGACATACGATTCAGCACAGCTTTTGTCTGCGTATGCGTATGCGTATGGTTATGTACATGGGCATGACCGGCTTCACCCGATGCATGTTCATGTACGATGACCGTCCCATCCGCCAGCTTATGCTCATGGACATGTTCCATTCCTGTATCCCCCGCTATCTTATCTGCGCAGGCAGTCAATCGCCCGCTCGTTTAGCCAATATCTTATACTTTTTCAGTTCTGTCAACAGCTGTACATAAGCCGGCAGTAAGCTGTCATCACAGCACCCCCGCCGCAGCGGCTCCACAATCTGAAGGAGAATACTCAATAAAGGCGTCAGCCCCATATTTGCCATCATGCCCTGTAAAATATGTGCATGCCGAAAAGCCTCATCTGAGTTTTTTGCCTGCAGGGCCTCGCCCAGCGCCACAAAAGAACGATCATCCAAAAACTTTTTGTAACAGCGCCGGTAAAGATCTTCTTTATGCAGAAAGCGCGCCATAGCCCCGTCGATATCGCAGCCCATGCCCTGCAGCATATCCAGTAAAGCATCCATTGTTTATGTCTTCTTTCCCGACAACTTCGCTGCCGTTTTATTTATTTTACCATTTTTTACGGAAAATATACAGTCTGGAAACATTATTTTCCTGAAATGATTCTGCTCAGGACATAGAAAAACCGGGAATCCTGCTTCAAACAGAATTCCCGGTTCCCCGATTTTATTTTACAGCCAGAGTTACCGACTCGCCATTGATGTTCCATTCTTTACTGAAACCTTCCGTATGGCCATACACAATCTCATCCGCCAAAACGATTCCCTTAATAAAGGCCTCATTTTTCTGCATGATTGCCGCCAGTTGATCATTGCCGTCCGCATAGACAACAATATGATCCATAACCTCAAAATCATTATCCTTGCGCATCGTCTGCAGTTTGCTGATAATTTCACGTACAAACCCTTCCTCGATCAGCTCCGGTGTCAGCTTGGTCTCCAGCGCCACCGTAACGCCGCCATAACGCTGGCAAAGATACCCTTCTGTTTGGGCCATCGTAACTTCAACATCCTCCGGCAGCAAATCAACCTCACCGGATTGCAGCGTAAGGTGCAGTTTGCCTGTCTTGTCCAGTTCTTCTTTAGCTGCATGGCCATTAACCTTTGCCAACAGAGCTTTAATCTCGCCGATCTGACGGCCGGCTTTCGGTCCAAGAACCTTAAACTGCGGTTTAAAGCTGTAGCTGAGATAGGCTTCCATATCATCTTTAAATGTTACTGCTTTAACATTAAGTTCGCTGGCGACAATCTGCCGGAAAAAATCATCCAGCGTATTTTCCGCCTTGACATAGAGATTGGCCACCGGCTGACGGTTTTTGATATTAGCTGCATTGCGCGCGGCGCGCCCCAGTACAACTACCTCAAGGACCAGTTCCATATTTTGTTCGAGCGCACTGTCAATGTATTCTTCATGCACCGTCGGGAAATCGCAGAGATGCACGCTTTCCGGAGCCTTTGCATCAATGCTGCGCACCAGATTCTGATAAATATTTTCGGTAATAAACGGTACCATCGGCGCTGCCGCCTCAATGGTTGTTACCAGCGCCGTATAAAGAGTCATATAAGCGTTGATTTTATCCTGCGTAAGCGACTTGGCCCAGAAGCGCTCCCGGCTGCGGCGAACATACCAGTTGCTCAGCTCATCGACAAACTGCTGCAGCGCCTTAGCCGCTTCGGTCACACGATAATGACCAAGATCCTCATCTACATCCTTCACCAAGGTATTAAGACGGGACAGAACCCATTTATCCATAACCGACAGTTTATCATATTCCAGCGTATATTGTGTGGCGTCAAACTGGTCAATATTGGCATAGAGAACAAAGAATGCATACGTATTCCAGAGCGTGCCCATAAATTTACGCTGCCCTTCCTGCACGGCCGCATCATGATAGCGATTGGGCAGCCAGGGAGCGCTGTTCTCATAAAAATACCAACGAATCGCATCCGCGCCATGTTTTTGCAGCGCATCCATCGGATCGACGGCATTGCCCTTCGACTTGCTCATCTTACGACCATTTTCGTCTTGTACATGTCCCAGCACAATGACGTTTTTATAAGGCGACTGATGGAAAAGCAGCGTAGAGATTGCAATAAGGGAATAGAACCAGCCGCGTGTCTGATCGACGGCTTCCGAGATAAAATCAGCCGGGAAACGGCGTTTAAAGATATTCTGATTTTCAAACGGATAATGCCACTGGGCAAACGGCATCGACCCTGAATCAAACCAGCAGTCAATGACTTCCGGCACGCGATGCATCTCGCCGCCGCATTTTGGACAGCGGATCGTCACCTGATCAATGAACGGACGATGCAGTTCAATATCCTCCGGGCAGTTGTCCGACATGGATTTCAGTTCCTCAATGGAGCCGATGGCATGCTGGTGCCCGCAGGAACAAGTCCAGACATTGAGCGGCGTGCCCCAATAGCGATTGCGGCTGATACCCCAGTCCTGCACATGTTCAATCCAGTCGCCAAAACGCCCCTTGCCAATGCTTTCTGGAATCCAGTTGACCATATTGTTGTTTTTGATAAGTTCTTCGCGGACTGCCGTCATTTTGATGAACCAGGAATTGCGGGCATAATATATGAGCGGCGTATCGCAGCGCCAGCAGTGCGGATAGCTATGCTCAAAGACCGGCGCTTTAAAAAGCTTGCCGCTGAGTTTGAGATCCTTCAGGATGAGCGGATCCGCATCTTTCACAAACACGCCTTCCCAATTCGTTTCTTTCGTCATATTGCCCTTACTGTCAACGAACTGAACAAACGGCAGATTATACTGTTTGCAAACCCGGGCATCATCTTCGCCAAAAGCCGGCGCCATATGAACGATACCGGTGCCGTCCGTTGTTGTTACATAAGGATCACACGTAACGAAAAAAGCTTTTTTGTCAATTTTATCCACAGCAAACGGATACAGCGGTTCATATTCACGATACTCAAGTTCCTTACCTTTGAGGCGCGCTAAAACTTCACGCTCGCCTTCCTTATCAGCAAAGACTGTATCAACCAACGCTTCCGCCAGATAATACACCGTATCGGCCACCCGAATCTTTACATAATCAATCTCAGGATTCACACAAAGTGCCAGATTTGACGGCAATGTCCACGGCGTTGTCGTCCATGCCAGAAAATACGCATCCTCATCCTGCACTTTGAATTTCACCATCGCCGAGCGTTCTTTAACGTCTTTATATCCCTGCGCGACCTCATGAGAGGATAACGGCGTGCCACAGCGCGGGCAATAAGGAACTACCTTATACCCTTCATAAAGAAGACCCTTATTCCAGATTTCCTTGAGCGCCCACCATTCCGATTCAATATAATCATTTTCATACGTGATATAGGGATGTTCCATATCGGCCCAAAACCCGACCACATCGGAAAACTGCTCCCACATCCCCTTATACTGCCAAACAGACTCCCGGCATTTACGAATAAACGGCTCGATGCCATATTTTTCAATCTGATCTTTACCATTGATGCCCAGAGCTTTCTCCACCTCAAGCTCAACCGGCAGTCCATGCGTGTCCCAGCCGGCCTTGCGCAGCACTTTACGGCCTTTCATAGACTGATAGCGCGGCAGAAGATCCTTGATGACGCGGGTCAGCACATGACCGATATGCGGTTTGCCATTCGCCGTCGGCGGTCCATCATAGAAGGTAAACGTATCACAGCCTTCGCGCTGATCAATCGTCTTCTGCGCGATATGATTTTTCTTCCAGAATTCTTCGATTTCTTTTTCCCTCTGAACAAAGTTCAGATTTGTATCTACTTTCTTATACAAGCGGATTCCCTCCTAAAAATAATCCCGGCGATTTGCTGAACGCGGGCTTTTGCCAAAAATAAAAGCCTTCATCCAAAACAGGATGAAGGCCAGGCCATCATGTTACCACCTATTTCACATACCAGCATATGCTAGCCCGCTAACGGCGGCTCCCGGCGCGGCTTACTTTGGTTCAGCCGGCTGCTCCCAAGTGATCTTCGACATCGGATACTTGTACCGGACTCTCACTATCGCCGGCTCGCTTGACCTTTCTCCTAATGCGTACTCTCTTGTTCATCGCATTTGCATTCTTATGCGTATGCCAATAATACTACCACAACTACTGGGAAATTTCAAATATATTCTTTTCCTTTTCAGCCTTCTGTCTTATAATAGAAATAATTTAACAGCAGGAGGAACCATATGCATCAATATCTTTTTTATATAGGGGATTTTCCTATCCGGGCTTACGGGCTCGTACTTAGTCTCAGCATCATGCTGGCCACCGGCGTCGGCTATTTTCTCGCCAAGCAGGACGGACGCTGGCACCAGCATGTAGTGGATATAGGTATATACTGCGGACTGGCTGGTATCCTTGGTGCCCGGCTGTGGGATGTTTTTTTCTTTGATTGGACCTATTACCGCCACCACATCACGGAGCTTTTCAATGTCTGGCAGGGCGGCATGGCCATTCAGGGAGGCGTGCTGCTCGGCGTACTGGCCGGCATTATTTACACCAGACGCCACCATATCGACACGTGGGCACTGGCCGATATTCTCTGCCCGGCTATTATTCTGGGACAAGCGCTGGGACGCTGCGCCAATTTGTTAAACGGAGACGCCTTTGGCGCGCCGACCGGCACCGGCTTTGGTATTCTCTATCCAGCAACGACTCTCGCTTACCATACCTATGGCGACCAGCCGCTTTGGCCGGCTGAAATATGGGAAGGCCAGCTGGATATGGTCATCTTTGCCCTGCTCTTGATTTTTCGCACGCAGAAAAGCGCCAAAGGTCAGACCTTTGCTCTCTATGTCATGCTTTATTCCCTTGCCCGTTTTTTCCTTGAATATCTGCGCGGAGACTATACCGACCTGGTATTCGGTATCTTTAAGTCAGCTCAGATGACAAGCGTGACTGCTTTCACGGTGGCCCTCATCGCTTTTATCTGGCTGGGTATACGGCAAACTCGAGAATCACCGCCGGCGCCGGAATCCCCTTCCCCGGAATTACCCCGGAACCAGAAACGAAAACGACACTAAAGATTAAAAACCGCGTACTCGTCATTTCGACGGATACGCGGTTTTTTTAATCTTTATCATCAATGCTAAGCTGCAGCCGCAGCTTAGCCTGCAGTTCATTCAAACGCTCCTGTATATGGCCGTACCTTTGTTCATCGGCCTTCACATACCACTGCTGCGCCGTATCAAGATTGGTTTCCACCCCTTCGCCATGCTCATACATATAAGCAATCGCCCGCATTGCATCCGGGTCCTGCTGTTCCTCAGCCTTCTGATACCACTGCATAGCCCGGACGTAATCAACCGCGCCGCCTTTACCGTGCTGATAAAGTGCGGCCAAACGAAACTGCGCATAATGCATCCCCTGCGGCGCGGCCATCTCATACAAAGCCCGAGCCTTCTCATAATCCTGCGCAACCCCTTCGCCATATTCATACATCCAGCCAAGGTTATAGGCTGCATCCGGCTGCTCCTGACAGATTGCCTTTTCGTACCACTCCCGGGCTTTGTCATAATCGACCGTTCGTCCGTTGCCATGCTCATACATCGCTCCCAGGCAAAACATTGCATAAGCGCTGTTCTGACCGGCCGCCTGACTGAACCAGTGAAAAGCCTGTTCAAAATCCGGCTGCGTGCTCCAGGCATAGAGGTCACCCAAATGATATTGCGCCGCCGTATAGCCTTGTTCAGCCGCTTTTTCCAGCCAAAACCGGGTTTTCTCTGCATCCGGTTCTGTCCCCTGCCCGCTCCAATAAAGCCCAGCCAGATTATTCTGTCCGTAGGCATTGCCATTCTCTGCTGCCCGCTCATACCACGCAAAAGCTGCTTTCATATCCGGCTGTAATCCATCGCCATTTTCATACATAAATCCCAGCATAAACTGCGCCGAATCATCGCCCTGCTCGGCGCTTTTGCGCAGCCAGGCAATCGCCTTTTCCACATCAACCGGCTCGCCGTGACGGCCTTCTTTATAGATCATGCCCAGATAAAACTGCGCTCTGGCATAATTTTGTGCCGCTGCTTTTTCATAGAGCGCCTTCGCCTTATCGGTATCCTGTTCGACGCCCTGCCCGAATTCATACAAATAGCCAAGATCGGTCTGCGCACCCGCTGAGTCTCTGGCTGCAGCCTGTTCATACCATATTTTGGCCTGCGCATAATCCGCATTGCCGCCGCGTCCTTGTTCACACATCACGCCCAGATAATAAGCCGCATCCGCATCTCCCTGCGCCGCCGCTTTTTCCAGCCAGCTGCGCCCAGCCCCGGCATCAGGGTCCGGACCAAAAGCCAGCAGCCGACCCAAATAAAACTGTCCCTCAGCATCCCCCTGCTGCGCCGCCTTAGTATACCAGCGACGAGCAGCGGCGGCATTTTTAACCAGATCGCCGGCACCCTGCTCGTGCAGCAAGCCCAGCCGGATCTGCGCCCAAGCCGATGCAGGGGCCGCCTTTTCATACCAATAAGCTGCCTGCGCATAATCCGGTTCACCCGGTTCGCCCCGCTCAAAAGCCAGCGCCAGATTGCACTGTGCACTCAGATTGCCTTGACATGCTGCTTTTTCGTACCATTCCATAGCCTTCTGATAATCCTGACCAACTCCCTGCCCATGTTCATACAAATAACCCAGATCGTTTTGCGCGCCCGCATTTCCCTGCTGCGCCGATTTCATATACCAACCAGCCGCTTCGGCAGGATCGGCTGCGCCGCCTTTTCCGTCGCTCAGCAAACGCCCCAGATTACATTGCGCCGCCGCATCGCCGCTGGCCGCGGCCCGCTGGTACCACATCTGTGCCTGCGCATAATCAATCTCACGGCCCTCGCCAAACTCATACATATAACCAAGATTATTCTGTGACGACGGGTATCCTCCGGCAGCCGCCCGCTCATACCAGCTATACGCACGCGCATAATCTTTTTCCTGCCCGCAGAGCCCGTCTTCATAAATACAGCCCAGCCAGTGCTGGGCTTGTATCTGTCCGTTGGCAGCCGCCTTTTCATAACATTCCATCGCCTTGGCGTCATCACGGTCACAGCCTTTGCCATACTGATACATCCGACCCATATTTTTAACTGCCGTCATATTTCCCTGTCCGGCTGCTTGCTGATAACAGCGCCAGGCCATCGCAGGCGAGCCGCCCGACACCTTATCATATTCATACATTGAACCAAGATTATTCTGCGCCTCAGCCAGTCCCTGCGCGGCCGCCCGGCTGTACCAATGAAACGCCTGATTGTCATCCTTGTCCCGTCCCAGCCCCTGCTCAAAAATAGCGCCCAGCTGGTTTTGCGCTCTGGCGTCACCTTGCCGCGCCGCCTTCTCATACCAATAAAATGCCATCGCATCGTCTGGCGGCATACCGGCAGAACCGCCGGCGTAATGCAGTCCCAGCCAATATTGTGCCTCGGCATTGCCAAAACGAGCGGCCCGGTCATAACAATCTAACGCTTTTGCCCCGTCCACAGAAGCACTGGCGCCGCCTTCACAGCGTTGAGCCTTCAGCAGCCATTGACGGCCTTGATTGGGATCAGGCTGCTGGTCTCCGCCGCGAAATATACTCTTTATCAATGAACGAATCGACATTATACTTCCTCCTGAAATCACCCGCCCGCATTTTACTGAATACGACGCCGTTCTCGTTTTTGCCATAACCAGAAGCCGATGCAAAATAGAACCGGCCCCGTGACCAGAAACACATCCCGAATGCCAAAATACGTGCTGATCAGACTGCCAATCAGTGGGCCGACCATCGCTCCCGACTGATTTGCCGTTGTGGCCAGCCCGAATACCCGTCCGCGAAAATTCTCCGGACTGGCCTGAACCAGAATCGCGCTCACCGCCGGATTGGCTCCGACAAAAAATAACCCGAAAAAGAACTGACAAATAGCAAACCCACTGATCGTCGTTGGAAAATACTGCAGAAAGTTAAATACACCCGCTCCCAGAAAAGCCATGGCCATAACCCGAAAATATCCATGCCGCTGGCCAAAATTTCCCCATGGCGCCGTTGAAATCGCGCCGGCAATACCGCCCAGGCTGAAGACCAGCCCGGATGTAAACACCACATTTTCCATACTATGCTGCAAAGCCGCAACATAAAGGCTAATCACCGGCTGCAGTACCATATTTGCCAGACTAATAATAAAAGATAAAATAAGCATGCCCATAATATGACGATTGGACCAAGCATAGCGAAAATCATCCATAATACTGCCGTCCATTTTTTTTGGCCGCGCCGATGCCGTTTCCTGCGAAGCTGCCGGCTCTTTCACCAGCAGCAGCACCATAAGAGTCACCAGCAGCAAGAATCCACTGGCCACAAAAAAACTCAGGCGCATACCAATCAATTCGGCAATTACGCCGCCGATCAGCGGTCCAAGAACGCCGCCGATAATTTGTCCTGTCTGAGCAATACCCAGCGCATAACCCAGGCGATCCGGCGGCGCACTCGCGGACGCAATGGCCAGCACCATGGGCAAAAAACCGTTTGCAAACCCCTGGACCACCCGCATGCCAAAAAGCTGCAGCGGAGATGTTACGATCCCGCCCAGAAAATACGCAATCGTCAAGCCGGCGCAAGCGCGCACCGCCATAAGCTTCTTACCGCGCTGATCGGCCATCTTCCCCCACACCGGCGCCATAATCGCCGCCACCAGAAACGCGACCGAAAACACGGCGCCCGAATACAGAGCCACCCGATCCTCCGGCGCTCCTAATTCCAGTAAATATAATGGTAAAAAAGGAACCAGCATCGTATAACTGGCCGCAGTACAAGAGCTTGCAAACGCTAACACATAAACATTTTTCCGCCAATTAAAAGGCGTCTCATAGTCTCCACCCATAAAATAAATCCCTGCGATTTTCTTTATATAGTATAGAACCTCTACGTTAAGAATAGAGCAACTATCATCTCTTTGTCAAATATACATGAAAACAATAAAATCGTTATGTAATTTCCTATTGCGTTGACATCTGTCCGTTCTATCCTTTATAATAAAAAATAGACTATTCTTAAATGAACGGCGTAATTATACCTTTAAAGGAGCTGGTCCAATCATTGAATATTATTGCACGCCATCTGACGACGGATATGTACAACTGTAAACCAAGTCATCTGCCGGAAGCAGAGGATTTTCAAGCCGAACTGCCAGAGCTCATTCAGGCTGCCGGCTTCCATATTCTGACGAAAGAATCCTATGCCATCAACAAAGACCATCTGGCCATGGCAATGCTTCTCCATGAAGGCCATTTCACGGTTCATATTTACACGACGCTGAAATATGTTGCCGCCGATATGTTTCTTTGTGAAAAAGATGCAGCCCCGGAACTTTTGTTCAAATCCCTGCGGGATTTATTCAAACCGGAAAAAACAAAAACCACTTATCTGAAGCGGGGCGATTTTGGCACCGTAAAAGATATGAAGCCGCGAATCAAAACAAAAGTTGCCCCGCTTCGCCGCATTCACAATACCGGTGCACGGGTAATTCGCCTGCTGGCACACCAGCATCACAGCGTTGAATAAAACTTTTAAAAAATATCTTTAAAAAAGTCTTGCATTTTTACAGAACTTATATTATACTATTAGATGTTGTCGGGATGTGGCGCAGCTTGGTAGCGCGCATCGTTCGGGACGATGAGGCCGCAGGTTCGAACCCTGTCATCCCGACCATATTTTGAAAGTCAGAAAATCACTTGCAGAAATGCAAGTGATTTTTTTATGCCTAAAAGCAGCGAAATAGCCCTTTACTTTCCCAGCCTTTTCTTTTAGTATAAACACTATAGAAATGCTCTGATTCTCATATCTGTCCACTCCGTAAACTGCATTCGGCAAAACGCCAACAGAAAGGATCCTTATGCCATGAACAAACCACATTTGCAGTCGCTGCTGATCTGCCGCGATTTGCTGACCGACGAAACCATCAAGCAGCTGCTTATTGCCCTCGATCGCCCTGAAGACGAATCCGCCCGCTGCACAGCTGCAGCGCAGCTGATTGCCCATGCCGAAAAACTTGGCTTCAGCGGCAACATTCTGCGGGCCTGGATTATCTATCTGCTCACCCACAACAGCAATCTGGCCGCTCAGGTCACCGAATTGTCCGACGGCCATATCGGCGCCAGTCTCAGTCAGGCCTTTGTCCATGATATCGAACTTCTGCAGCCTTTTTTTTGCTCTTCTCCCAGCGCCTTTCTGAGAACAACGCTGCTCGATGACTATACGCCAACCAAACCCCGCATGACAGAAGCAGCCGCTAGTCTCACACCGCTTATGCAGGAACCATGGGACGCCGCCGCTAAAGCGCAGACTTTACTGGCCTACTATCGACGCTACGGCTATGGAGATATTGCCTCCTACCGTGCCTTCAGCTGGGACAAACAAAACGGCCTGACCGGTATCCGGCATTTTGAAACGCAGCGTCTGTCTGGCCTGATCGGCTATGAGACACAAAAAGAACGGCTCACCGCCAACACGCTGGCATTCCTGTCCGATAAACCGGCGAACAACGTCCTGCTCGTCGGTGCCCGCGGCACCGGCAAATCCTCTTCGGTAAAAGCACTGGCCAATGAATACTATGCTCAAGGCCTGCGCCTTTTGCAGCTTACCAAGCCACAGTTATCAGAACTGCCTCGCATCATGGAAACGCTGCGCCGCTTTGCCAGCAAAAAATTCATCGTCTTCCTTGATGATCTTTCGTTTGAAGAATTTGAAGTGGAATATAAGTATCTCAAATCCGCTATCGAAGGCGGCGTTGAATCCCGCCCGGACAACGTGCTCATCTATGCAACCTCAAACCGCCGTCACCTGATTAAGGAAACCTGGCGCGACCGGGCGGCTGAACAAGAAGAGCTTTACAAAAACGACAGCGTCAATGAAACGATCTCCCTCTCTGACCGCTTCGGACTCATCATCAATTACCGCTCGCCGGATCAGGATGAATACCTGGCCATCATTGACCATTATCTGCGTCGTGAGGGCATCATGCTCGACCCTGAAGAACTGCGCATTGAAGGGCATCGCTGGGAACTTGAGCATTCCGGACGCAGCGGACGCGCCGCACAGCAATTTGTCAATTACTATCTGGGGCAGAGAAAATAACCCGTCAGCCAGACAAACAGTATGATCCTTTATTCAATCTGGCAATGCTGCATGCCGCTCTCCGCCATTTTTTGCCGGATCAGCGTTTTCAGCATTGCTTCATCAGCAATATAAACCGGTTTGCCGTCCGCAACATATACCCATTGGCTGCCGGCAGCTTTTTCCTGTTCAATTTGCTGCGCATCATCGTCTGTCCAGTCAAGCAGTGCATACGTCGCCATATCCAAAAACGTTGTTTCACTGGTCTGCAAGACCGCATAGGCAATATCCTCCAGCGTACCGGCGGCAATGACTTTGCCATCGGCTGTCAATTGATGCGCGGCTGCGATACTGCCTTCCTCCGGAGCCAGAATATCAACCTGACACAACTTCATAGCCGCCAAAGCATTCTCATGACTCTGCGGCGTCACGCCAGCGCAGCAGCCGCTGTCCACCAGAATGTGTTTTTCAGGGTAAAACGCCTTGAGCAGCAGCGCATTGGATATTACGCAAATATCGGTGCAAAGCCCGACTAAAGTAATTTCATCATAAGCTTTTACCGCTTCTGCCAGTTTCGTACTGCCAAAGGTCGGCTTTTCAATGCATACCGCCTTCGCCGCATATGCCGCCAATGAAGGACATATTTCCCATCCGTTGGAAGGTTTGATGCAATGTTCTACTGGAAGATATTTCCCCTCCTGCGTAGCCAGATACGCCGGCGTATGCGTATCCTGTGTAAAAATCAAGGCTTCGCCATTTGGCTCAGCCGCTGCCGCCCGAGCCACAACTTTGGAAACGACCGCTCTGGCTTCCGGCGTGCCCAGACTGCCGTCAATAAAATCATTTTGCATATCAATGATCAATAGCACCTTATTCATACAACCATCCTCTCTTCCTGCCGCAGCGCAAAACATGCGCTGAACAATGCCGTTCTGCTGCCGCAGCGCTCTGCGCTGCGGCGCTCATGCGGCAAACCGACCTCATTTTAACATGGATTTTTCCCCGGCGCAAGCAAACCAGAGCCCCAAACAATCGGCGCTCCCATTTATCAAAGCAGGAAAGGCATGGGCCCTTAGTTATATTTTTTACGGTTAGTAGGAAATCCGCTTTTTGTAGAGAATATCATAATATATACTAGGGATTTTATGGAGTTTTCCATTGATAATAAGGGAGGAATTACCTTGAAGGCTGTATTAGTAGAGGATTTAAAGCCAGGGATGACATTGGCCCGCACCATTATCAACAACGATATGGTAGTGGTCTTATCGGAAAACACCCTGCTTACCAAGGCGCACATTACGCGTCTGGGTTTTTTGGACATACCGACTGTTTATGTAAAAGATGAATATGAACTCAGTTCCAATTATCAAAACGTAGCCGCAATGTTTAATCCCAGCAACGCGTTTGTAACCGAATACAAGGAAGTTATCTATACGGCACAGGAAATTTTCGATGCCGCTGCAAAAGAAGGCAAAGCTCCGGTAAAAAAAGCGGAAACCCTGGTGAGGGAGTCACTGGTGCCGATGGCGCAGCAAAGCGGCGTCATTGATTACCTGTTAGAACTCAATCATCTGGCCACAGATGTCTATAATCACTCCCTGCGCGTCTCCATCCTGTCAGGCGTCATTGGCAAATGGATTCATTATGAAAAAGAAAAAATTCAAGATCTGATTTTAGCCGGATTCCTCCATGATATTGGAAAAACAAAATTTACGGAACGGCTGCTGGAAAAGCAGGTGGAATTTCTGAAGGGCGAGGATCTGGAAGCTTATATGCAGCACACCATGGAGGGGCACCATATTTTAAGCGCCAACCCGGAACTATCGGAAGGCGTCAAACTGACCCCGCTTCAACACCATGAGCGCATGGACGGCAGCGGCTTCCCGTTCAACTCCACCGGCAAGGATATCCATGAATACGCCCGCGTCATTGCAGTCGCTGATATCTATGACAACATCACGACCGAACGCGAGGGCTGCAAAAAAGAAACGCCGTTTGCGGCCATTTCCCGGATCACTGCCGACATGTATACAAAACTGGACCCGAATGTATGCGTTCCCTTCCTCACCCATATCAAAGAGGCGTTCCTTGGCTCCCGGGTAGCTTTGAGCAACGGATTGCAGGGAACCATCGTGCGGTATACCAACGACTACGCCGCAGAACCAATGATTCGCGTGAGCCAGGATACCATCATTGACCTTAATACGCAAAAAGATATTACGATTATAGAATACAATCCGAAATAATGGGCATAAAAAAAGAGAGCCATCATGGTTCTCTTTTTTTATGCCCGCTCGGCAGCCTCATTCATAGCGTAAAGCCTCAATCGGATCCAGCAGCGCCGCTTTGCGCGCCGGATAAATCCCAAAAAACAATCCGATGCCGACAGAAAAACCAAATGAAATCAGAATAGGCGCCGACGTGATAACCGTATTAAAGCCTCCAAACTGCGCAATTGCCAACGATGCACTACAACCAAAAACAATACCTAATAAGCCACCTATAACACCAATAACGACTGATTCGATTAAAAATTGCATCATAATGTTTTTAAAAGTAGCCCCTAAAGCTTTACGAATGCCAATTTCACGAGTTCTTTCTGTTACTGAAACCATCATGATGTTCATAATGCCAATTCCCCCAACAATAAGCGAGATAGCGGCTATGCTACCTAAAAACAAAGTAAGCATGGTCGTCGTTTCTGTCATCGTCTGCATAAGACTGGTAAGATTTTTTACATTAAAATCATCATCCTTACCATTAATTATATGATGCCGCTGACGCAGCAATGTTTCAACGTCTTCCTGTACAATATCCATTTTATCCTGACTACTGACCTGAATATTAATAGTCTTTACATAAGTAATGCCAAGCATTCTTTCCTGAGCAGTTGTCAGCGGAATAATGACAACATCATCTTGATCTTGTCCCACAGAGGACTGTCCTTTGCTTTCTAAGACACCAATAATTTTATACGGTTGACTGTTGACCCGGATCGTTTGACCAACCGGGTTCTCTGTGCCAAAAAGATTTGAAGATACTGTTGTACCAATAACGGCTACACGATTGCGGGAAGTAAGATCATTCTGTGTGATAAAAGACCCTGTAGAAACCTTAAGAGAACGAATAGCCATATATTCTGGTGTTACTCCTTGAACCGTCGAATTCCAATTTTGATTTCCATTGACAATTTGGTAAGAACTGCTGACTGTAGGAGACACATAATCAATATTTTTAATTTTATTCTTAATGGCCAGTGCATCCTCATATTTCAGAGTAACCATTGATCCTGCCGCTGACCGCACTCCGCCCGTATTGGCTGATCCCGGCATAACAATTAGCATATTACTCCCCAAACTCGCAATCGAATTAGTAACTTTTTGCCTTACTCCCATTCCTACGGATACCATGGCAATAACAGCACCAACACCAATAATAATCCCCAACATTGTCAGGATAGAACGTAATTTATTTGAAAACAATGCTTTAAGCGCAATTTGTACACTTTCATTGAATAACATATTTGTTCCTCCTACACAACGTCCATCCTGACACCTTTTCCCTCATCACGTGTAATTTTGCCATCACGCACTAATAATTGTCTGCTGGCACAAGATGCAATTTCAGGCTCATGTGTGACAAGAATAATTGTTCGTCCTTCATCATGTAGTTTCTCAAAAATCGCCATAATCTCATGCGTTGATTTCGTATCAAGATTTCCCGTGGGCTCATCCGCCATAATAATATGCGGATTATTCACCAATGCCCGCGCTATTGCAACACGTTGTCTCTGCCCGCCAGAAAGTTCATTAGGTTGATGTTGCGCACGATCTGCCAATCCAACAGCTTCCAAAAAGTACATAGCACGTTCCTCACGTTCTTTTTTTCCTATCCCAGCATATACAAGCGGCAAAGCTACATTTTCTGCAGCGCTAATGCGAGAAAGTAAATTAAAATTTTGAAACACGAAACCTATTTTTCGATTGCGAGTGACAGCAAGCTCATCGTCACTAAGATTGGCAACTTCCTCTCCATCAAGCCGATAAGAACCGATCGTTGGACGATCCAGACAGCCAAGAATATTCATCAAGGTTGATTTTCCAGATCCAGACGGCCCCATCAAAGCTGAAAACTCCCCCTTTGTGATTTCAAGATTTATGCCATCCAATGCGGCCAAATCCTGCTCACCCACATGATAAAATTTTTTTACACCCGAAAGTTGAATCGTTTTCGTCATCTTTTACCTCGCTTTTCTCAAAATGGCGGTGGCCCTCCATGTCCGCCACTACTCACTTTTTTTGTACTAGTAGTTGTAGCAGTTGTTACCACTTTATAGCTATTTGATACTAGCTCTCCCTCAGTGAGACCATCAATGATTTCAACGTATTCATCGCTATAAATACCAGTAGTAACCGGCTGTTCTGTGGTCGTACCATCTGAATTTACCAGCAACACATAAGAACCGCTAGTATTCGCTTTAAGTGCTGAAATTGGTACGACCAATGCATCCGGTTTTTCCGATGTCCTAATTTCAACACGTGCCGTCATCCCCGGCAGTAATAAATTATCTGTATCATCAAGATCCAAAGTTACATAGTAATAGATAACACTTGCAGAAGAGGAAGAAGAAGTAGTACTAGAGGAAGTACTAGAGGAAGTACTAGAAGAAGTATCCCAACTACTCGTTACGTCCGTCTGCGAAATACGGGAAACCCGCGCGTTAAAAGTTTGTCCCGGATGTGCATCGACCGTAAAAGTCGCCGATTCCCCAACACGCACATTACCAATGTCCGTCTCATCAATTTTAGCTTTGATTTGTTTACTAGAAAGGTCAGCAATGCGCATAATCACCGTCGGATTGCTTGTGCCCTGTACAGCCATAGTTCCCGGCGTTTGAGGTTCGCCAACCACCACTCCGTCCATCGGTGCTTTTATAATCGTCTCAGCTAAATTGGACTCAGTTTCGGCTAAGCTGCTTACTGCCGTATCATAATTATAAACTGCGTCCTCATAATCAGCTTTTGTTTCTGCACCTATGCCATATAAATAAGATATCCGGTCAAACTTCGCCTTCGTATTAACAACTTTATATTGAGCCTGCTCTCTTTCTGCTTCATAATCTTTCCCATCAAGTGTAGCTATTGTCTGACCGGCCTTCACTACATCATTTTCTCTAACCAGCACAGTTTGGATGCGAGCTGTAATCTTTGAACTAACTTCTACTGCATTCACCGGGCGAATCGTTCCTGTAGCTGATACCGTTGACTTAATATTCATACGAGTAACCGCGATCGTATCAATAGCTGCGGCCTTGACAGCTGCCTGCTGCGCTGCATAATAACGATAAGCGCCAAATGCACAACCAGTAACGACAAGCAAGCCAACAACCCATGGAGCCATTTTATTCATTTTCATTGTGTCACCTCATTACCTGACGCAAGTACCACAGCCGCTGCTTCTTCCTGTACAGTCGCCCTAACGGTATGCATATTGCTTTTTGAAATATTGCTCCCAAAAACTACGTCTATCGATTCACCAATTCCTAAACCTATGTTGTTTTCAATGGCTGCCTTATATCGTGCATAGTCATACTGCGCACTGATAAAATTCAATTGCGCCGTCGAAAGCGCTAACTGCGCATCAATAATATCCAGCATAAGCCCCTCTCCTGCACGGTATTTCTCCCGCGCAATATAATAATCTTCCTGCGCTTCTTTTACCGCATCCTGTGTGGAAACAAAACGTTTTTCAGCCTCTTTCATATTATAATAAGACTGCCGTACCGCAAGATCCACATCTTCCTTATCCTTTTGCAGCGTAAGTCCAGCGACCTCACGTGCCGTTTCTGCTGTATCAACCGCTGCCTGCGTCACCCCACTATCAAACACATTCCAACTTAAATTTAATCCCGCAGTATATTCATTGCTGCTAGACGAAACTGGCTGAAAGTCATGAGAAACATCCATCCCCACAGAAAAACTAAGACTTGGCAACCATCCTGCTTTAGCACTGGTTACAGCTAATTCCTTTTGACGAAGTGTATATTGATCCACTATCAGATCTTTTCGATGTGCAGCAGCATATTCCAAACATGCATCCATTTCCGGTCCAAAAGCCGCATAAGAAAAATCCTCTGTCAAATGAAGTTGTTCATGCGATCCCAATCGCAAGGCGTTTTTTAAGGTACTTAAATCAATGGCATAAGTATTTTGCGCCTTAATAAGTGTCTGACGAGCATTAGAAAGCTCAACTTCTGAACGCAAAACGTCAATTCTAGCTTTACTTCCTGCCGAATAAAGCTGCTGTACATTTGTTAGATGAGCTTGATAATTATCAACTGATTCCTGATCTACCTTTACCGTTTTTTGTGCTTCAAGCACATCATAATATTCTGTAATAACATTCAAACGAATATTTTCCTTTTCACGTTCCGTATTAAGAAGGGCTGCATTCCACCCAATCTCAGCACTGGCTATTGCAGCTTCATTTTTACCTCCCGTATAAACTGGCAGTTGTACAGTAATACCAGCCCCCGAAGAGGTCTCTTGCGAGACGCTGTTTTGTTTCGTCAGAGCTAAACTCCCGCTTGCTGTTAATGTAATACTATTAGTGCCACAAGCTGATTTTAGTTTTGCCTTAGCTGTGTCCTCACCCTTCTGGGTGATCTTAATGGCCGTATTCTGCGCTAAAGCAAGATCCACCGCCTCCTGCACCGACAAATCCGCACAACTGGCCAGCGGAAGATTCCAGAAAAACATACCGGCAAGCAGAACCGCTGTCTGTTTGAAACATCCTTTGTTCATCCTTCTGCACCCTTTCCTACAATCAAAATTTCCATTGCCCGCATCTAGGCAAGCAGCAAAAAAAGCAACGGATAAACGACCACTAAAAAGACTAATGTCGTTACAATAAAAGCCGCAACATCAAGGTCCACATTCAAGTGATACAAACGCGCCGTCACCACGGCATTCACAGCCGACGGCATGGACGCCAGCACCAGCAGCGAGCCGAGCATGACCTCGTTCCGTATCACCAGATGGGAAAGAAAATAAATCATCGCCGGCGCCACGACAAATTTAATCAGTGATAAATCAAAAAGGGAAAACCAGTAGCGCCGGATCCGGGCAAAATCAATCGAATACCCTACCGGTATCAGCCCCGTCCAGGCGCCGGCATGAATAAAAATCTGCGCCGCGCCGTCCAGTGCCTGGGGGCGCGGAACCCCCGCATATTGCAGCACACCGCCCAGCAGGATACCCGCCACGGCCAGCTGATTCTTACTCAAAAGCAGTGACCGAAGCGAAACCCGCTGCCCGCCGCTGCCGGAAGCCCTCGTCTCATAATACTGCGCCAATGGATAGCAGACCATAAACATGAGCACATACTGAAACAAAACGATAATCTGTTGATAACCATAACCGCGTTCACCGTAAATCAAGAAAACACAAATACCGCCAATCGTTCCTAGATTCGACAAACTCGCCGCCATCACATAAGCGCCTCGTTCCCGATCATCCGCATATTTACGGCGAGCGATAAAAGCTGCCATCATGCCCGGCACCAATCCCATGGCAATACTGATGACCGGCAGCCATAACATTTCCCTGGACAGCGGCATGACCCAGAAACTCAAAAAAGAAACCACCGGGCAGACAACCAGAATGTTATTCAGAATCATTTTATTAAAAAATCCATCTTTCAGCTTATGCTGATATTGACAAGCATAGCCCAGAAGCAGCGGACAGATCATATCCACAGCAAAGACCAGCAGTTTCATCTGGATATCCAACAGCAAGACCTCATTTAAACGAACTATAGTAATTCATTATACATCAAATCCGCTGCGTCAGCAAAAAAGCCGGCTGTCTTTCGGTACAACTTTATCATACCGTACAGCATTTATGATTTTATTAATGTAAAATTATACTTTCATGAGAGAACTGCCGCCGCCGGATATTTACGCCCCCCAAAAAAACATTTTTCACAAACATATTGACTGTCTCCCATTTAAAATGAAAGAAAAAGAAAACCGTCTAGCCGCTGCTTGATGCCCATAATAAAACAGCCCATTTCATAAAAATCATGAAACGGGCTGTTTTTATAATATGCTGCCGGATTCAGCGCATAAAGGTCTGGACCGCCGCATTGGTAAGTGATGCCAGCCATTCCGGACAAATGCCAAGACCAAGCGTTGCGAAAACGGAAACGAGAACTGCCGCCCGTACCGTAAGCGGAACATAGACCGGAGCCGCATATTCTGCCTCTTCTGGCGTCAGATCACGATACATCGCCTTGGCGACCATAAGATAATAATACACTGAAATCATCGACATCACAAACCCGACAAAAGCCAGCCAGAGATAGCCGCGTTCCACCACCGCCGTAAAGAGATACAGCTTGCCGGCAAAGCCGGCCGTCGGCGGAATGCCCGCCATGGAAAGCAGTGAAATCGTCATGACGGCAGCCAGCAGCGGCGCTGCCTGCGCCAACCCTGTAATATCCCGACGGCTGGTGCCGCCGCGCTCCGTATCTATAACCGTCAGAACGGCAAAAGCTCCCAGATTGGCAAACACATAGAGCATCGCATAAAACAGCACGGCCTTCATACCGGCAAGATCAGCTGCTGCCATACCGACCATCATATAGCCGGCCTGAGCAATGGACGAATATGCCAGCATCCGTTTAATATCCGTCTGCCGGATTGCCATGATATTACCGCCAATCATACACAGAGCCGCAAACCCGGCCAGAAGCGGCAGCCAGAAATTCCCCAGAATTGGAAACGCCGTATAGAGAATACGCATAAAAACGGCAATCCCCGCCGCCTTCGAGCCCATCGCCAAAAGAGCCGTAACCGGTGTCGGCGCGCCCTGATAAACATCCGGCGCCCACATATGAAACGGAATCACCGACAACTTGAAGAAGAAACCAATGATTACCATGATAACCCCCGCCAGACCGGCGGCATAAAAGAGATGGATGTTGCGGCAGACCTCGCTGAAAACCAGACTGCCGGCCGCGCCATAGACCAGGCTCATTCCATACAGCATGACTGCCGTCGATGCAGCGCCGACAATGAGATATTTCACCGCGGCTTCGCTGGAATCCTCTGAAGTCATCCGGGCTCCCACAAGAATATAAAAGGAAACCGTCATGAGTTCAAGTCCCACAAACGTGGTAATGAAATCATTTGCCGATGCCATCACGCACATGCCGAGAAGAGCGGAAAGCAGCAAAACATAAAACTCGCCGCGATAGCGCAGCAGCTTCTCGGTATATTCCAACGAAAAAAGAATCGTAAATAGCATCCCGATAATAAACAGTTGTTTAAAAAACAACGCATAGTTATCGACAAAAAACAACCCGCCAAAAAATGTTGGACTGGCGCCGATATGATATTGCCCAAACGTATAGACCAGAATGACCGCCAGTCCCACCATGGAGATAACGCCTATTCTGCGGTGCGATACGTCTTTGGGCAGCAACAGATCCGCGGCCAGCACAATGAGCATCAGCAACGCAATCGCAATTTCCGTTCCAATCGCCAAAAAATTCATCAGCGCACACCCCCTAATAAAGTCGGGGCATCGGCAATTTGTTCCAGCAGCGGCGCAATCGGCTCAACACCGGAACTAATAACCCCCATGAGCAGCTCGGGGAAAAGACCCATTCCAACGAGCACAATGCCCAGCAAAATAAGCGGCAGCATCTCGATTCCCCGCTCATCCTGATAGCCGTCAAAGCGATCTGACTTCGGACCGAACAACACTTTAGCCAGCATGCGCAGAATATAAAGCGCCGTGAAAATGATACCGGAAATAGCCAGCACGGCAAAGACCGGATAAGCCGCAAAAGAACCGACAAAGATCGTGAATTCCGGCACAAAACCGATGAGTCCCGGCAAACCGACAGAAGCCAGCCCGGCCAGCATAAATCCGATGGTCAGACGCGGCATTTGATGCGCCAGGCCGCAGAGTTCCGGAATGCTCCGCAGATGGGTTTTTTCATAAATAAAACCGATTTGCGAGAAGAACAGCGATGCCATAATCCCGTGCGCGACCATATTCGCCACGGCGCCGCTGATGCTCACCACATTCAGAGCGGCAAACCCCAGCAATACATACCCCATATGTGACACGGAGGAATAACCGACAATATATTTGAGGTCCTTTTGCACCATTGCTATGTAAGCAGCATACAGCACATTAATCATCGCCAGTCCGGCAATAAGCGGCGCCCAGAACTTTGCTCCCAGCGGCAATACCAAAAGCCCCAGCCGGATCAGTCCATACCCGCCGATTTTTTTCAGCACGCCGGCATGAATCATCGACACTGCAGTTGGTGCGCCGGCATAACCATCCGGCGACCAGCTATGAAAAGGAAACATAGAAAGCAGTGAGCCGAACCCCAGCAACAACAGGAAAAAAGTAAAAATCTGGAAGCTTTCACTGAAACTGCCCATCTGACTGGCTGCAATCAGAGCCTCGATATCAAACGTCCGCAGCGGCTGCGGATATGCCTGCAGATACAGCGCGACAATGCCAACCAGCATAAACGCCGACCCCATAAGCAGGTAAATCGTCAGCTTGATGCCGGCGTATTCCTTGGTCACCCGCTTTGTCGAGCCCCAGATGAGGACCATGATATAAATAGGAATGACAACCACTTCATAACATAAAAGGAAAATGAACAGATCACGCGCAATAAATGTTCCCGAAACACCCGCAATCAGCACCAGCAATAGGATAAAAAACTCCTTGGGGCGCTTATCGATATTCCATGAACTGAATACTGCGGCCAGACCAATGACTTCCGTCAAAAATAACATTGGCAGCGAAATACCATCCACGCCGAGTGAATACGAAACCCCAAGATCGGTAATCCAGGGAATGCTTTCCGTAAATTGCATCCCGCCCATTGCCGTATCATAAGAAACATAAGCATAAATCGTCAGCAGTAAAGTCAGCGTCATGGCTCCGGCAGCCGTCTTGCGGATTACATCCCGTGCATCCCGCGACAGAAAACAAAGGAACAGCGCTGCCGCCAAAGGTGCCAGAAAAACAACGGATAGTAAAGGAAATCCCATTAAAAAGCACCTCCCAGCAGCGTAAGAACTTTATATGCATAAAACAGACTATAAGCCACAAGAACAATAACCCCGCCATAGAAAACAGCCACATAACGCTGCACCTGTCCATTCTGCAGAAATGTAAAAATTGTACTCAGAACGCCGACCAGCCGCGCCAGACCATTGACGATACCATCAATCACATGCAGATCAATCCAGTAAAGTATCCGCCCCAGCCCATCACAGAAAGTCCGTCGCAGCAGCGTATAGAATTCATCAATATAATATTTGTTAAAGCTCAGCGTATAAAGGACGCCAAACCGCTGACTGATCTCATAGGCCGACCAGCGCTTGGCCACATAAATTTCATAAGCCAATCCGATGGCCACCAGGGACAGGACCGTCGACGTACCGGCAATGACCCAGTCAATCCCGGTTTCCTCGGCCGCGCCAAAATATACCCATTCGCCAAAGCCGGCAAAATGGCCCCACAGACCACTCACACAGGACAAAACCGCCAACACAATGAGCGGCCAGCGCATAAATGCATTGGTCTCGGTTGCCGGACATCCCGGACTCGCTTCGCCAAAAAATGTCACAAACAAAAGACGCGCCATATAAAATGCCGTCAAGAATGCCGTCAGCGTTCCCAGCAGATACAACGGTGTACTCACGGCCGCAGCTGCTCCCAGGATCTCATCTTTCGAGAAAAATCCGGCAAAGGGCGGCAGTCCGGAAATGGCCAGCACGCCAATTGTCATGGCCGCAAAAGTCACCGGCATTTTTTTTCGCAGCCCGCCCATCTTGAAAATATCAGCTTCATCCTGCATGGCCTCAATCACCGCACCGGCACAAAGGAATAACAGCGCTTTGAAAAAAGCATGCGTCATCAAATGAAACATGGACGCCGTCAGCGAACCGACGCCGAGAGCCAGCATCATATAACCGAGCTGACTGATGGTTGAATATGCCAGTATCCGCTTGATAGGACGCTGCGTCAGCGCAATCGTCGCCGCGAAAAAGGCCGTAAACCCGCCCAGCCAGGCAATGACATTCATAACCACCGGCAGCGCGCTGAAAATAAAATACGCCCGCCCGACCAGATAGACGCCAGCCACGACCATCGTCGCCGCATGAATGAGCGCCGAAACCGGTGTAGGCCCTTCCATAGCATCCGGCAGCCAGACATGGAGCGGAAATTGACCGGACTTGCCAATCGGTCCGATAAACAGCAGCAACCCCACAATCGTCATAAAACTCGTACCGGAAATCCAGATATAAGCAGGGACCAGAACTTTAAGTTCCTGAAAATCAAGCGTACCAAAAGTAATTTGCAGCAGTAAAATCCCCAGCAGTAAACCAAAATCGCCAATCCTCGTCGTAATAAAAGCTTTTTTGGCCGCCTCACGGGCAGAAACCTTGTCATAATAAAAACCAATCAGCAGATAAGAACAAAGACCAACCAGTTCCCAAAACACATAAAGCTGCGCAAAATTTACCGCAATAACCAGCCCAAGCATCGAAGCGGCAAACAGTGACAAAAAAGCAAAAAACCGGCCGGCTCCCGGATCATGAGCCATATACCCCACCGAATAAATCTGCACGAGCAGCGAAACCATCGTCACCACCATGAGCATCATCGCCGTCAGGGGATCGACAAGCGATCCCATAAAGATCCGAACGGAGCCGATTTCAAACCAGAGCGTCTTTTGCACAAAAGGCGTTTCCATGGTAATCGGTCCCGAAAGCACCGCCCAGGTCACCCCGCAGGCTAAAAGGAAGCTCAGGCTGCTCATCGTAATTGCAATCGCCGCCGAGCGCTTTTTATGCAGCCGCGTAAAAAATCCGATCCATAAAAAGGCCAGAGCCGGCAACAACGGAATCAACCAGGCATGTGTCAGCATAAAATCAGAAAACATCCGTCACTCCCCCTCCTATCCTTTCAAATGATTCAGATCATCTACATTGACCGTATGATGATCATGGTAAATACGAAATGCCAATGCCAGTCCTATGGCAACCTCAGCGGCCGCCACGGCGATAGAAAAAAGCGCCATGAGCTGACCGGATAAATCCGTCGCCGGCATATAATGATTAAACGCAATAAAATTGATATTTACCGCATTCAACATCAATTCAATACACATGAGCACTGCAATGATGCCCTTCTTGGTAAACAACCCAAAAAGACCAATGGCAAAAAGGACAGCCGACAACAGCAAAAAATGCGGCAGCCCTACATGCAGGGCCAGATGCATCATTTCCACAAAACTTATCATGATTCATCCACCCCTTTCGCCAGAATAATAGCGCCGATCATGGCGATGAGCAAAAGGACCGCCACAATTTCAAACGGCAGCACATATTTTGTGAGCATAAGATCAGCAATGCCGGTAACCGTATCGCCAATATCCGCCGGTGCCGTCTGAAACGGCGACATCAAAGCTACTGCTGCCATAGCCAGCAAAAACATGCCCGCTACAACCAACGCTGCCAATTGATGCGGAATACTGCGAGACGGATTAGAATGCGCCATATCTTCACGCCGCGTCAGCATAATCGCCATGACGATAAGAATGGCCACCGCACCGCCATAAACCAAAAATTGTACTGCGCCCAGAAAATCTGCCGACAAAAAGATATATAAGCAGCCAATACCGATAAAAGAAGCCGTCAGGCACAAGGCGCTGTGCACAATATTGCGCCCCAGCACTACCCCAAGAGCTCCCAGCACAGATATCCCGGCAAAAACATAAAACACCGCTGCCAGGATAATTTCCGGCGTACCCAACTCTTCCGCCATCGTCATCCCCATATCAATCAGCCGATGCAGGGAAAGAATAAGATCATTCATGTGGCTTCACCTCCGATACAGCGGCAGAAGTCTGGTCGGACATACTGTCATGCACCATGTCTTCCTTGTACCAGGATGAGATTGCATATTCCTTATCCCAGCTCAGCGCCTGCGTGGGGCAGCTTTCTACACAAAGATTGCAGTACAGGCATCGTCCCATAATATGAAGATACTGCTGCATATGACGTTTTTTATTTTCATCCACGGTAACCGTGAGCTCCAGCGCCCGGTTCGGGCAATTCAGAGAACACAGCTTGCAGCCGATACATTTTGTTGCATTCAGTGCCAGATGACCGCCGCGGAAGCGCTCCGTCATCGGCAATTTTTCTTCCGGATAGCAAAACGTCACTTTCTTGCCCCAGAAATGTTTCCAGGTCACACGCATACCCGTAATGAGTCCTTTGCCAAACATATTCTACACCGCGCCCCCTAACATAAACTCTGATAAAGATAAATACCGACTCCTGTGAGCAACATGTTCACCAGCGCCAGCGGCAGCAACACTTTCCAGCTGAACGACAGCATCTGATCGATACGCGTTCGCGGAAAAGTCCAGCGAAACCACATAAACACAAAAATCATCACCAACACCTTGAGCCAGAACCATACCGCGCCCGGTAATACCGGCCCATGCCAGCCGCCCAAAAACAAAGTAGTCGTCAAAATTGAGATAGACAAAAGATTCGCATATTCAGCCAGAAAGAAAAGTGCCCAGCGCATACCGCTGTACTCCGTAAACGGACCGGCAACAATCTCCGACTCATCCTCTACCAGATCAAAAGGAGTGCGGTTCGTCTCTGCCGTCGCCGTGATTAGATAGATAACAAAAGCAATCGGCTGCAGCAATACAAACCAGGTATGCGTAGCCTGCGCCTCCACAATCGCGCTCATTTTCATTGAACCGGTAAGCATGACCACCCCGATCAGCGAAAAGGCCATTGGAGCCTCATAGCTCAGCATCTGCGCTACGGTCCGCATGCCGCCGATCATCGCATATTTGCTGTTGGAAGCATATCCGCCCATCAAAAACGGCAGTACCGCCTGCGAAGAAATAGCAAGCAGCAAGAACAACCCAACATTCACATCGGCTAAAATCGCTCCGTCATCAAACGGAAAAAAAGAATAAATAAGCGCCGACGGTACAAAAAGCAGCATCGGCGACAAAGACCAAACCACCCGGTCGCAGCCATTGGGAATAATATCTTCCTTGCTCATAAGCTTCAGCATATCCGCAACCGGCTGCAAAAGTCCAAAACGGCCACCCACGCGATTGGGCCCGATACGTACCTGCATAAAGGCGCATACCTTGCGTTCCGCATACGTAAAAACAATCGCCGACGTCAGAATGACGCTAATAATCGCGCCAATACCCACCAACGTCATCAAAATATTAACCAGCAGCTCATTGCCAAAGAGGAAGGTCAGGATGTCCCGAATCCAGCCAGCAGCTGTAAGCAAAATTCCATTATGCATTTTTCCACCTGCACATCCTTTCCATCAGCAGTCAACCTCACCCATCAGCGGGTCTATTGAAGAAAACGCGGCCACCGAATCACCGATCAGCATGCCGCGGCACATCGCATCCAATCCCTGCATATTCACAAACGACGGACGCCGGATATGAACCCGGTACGGTTTAGTAGAACCATCGCTCACGATATAAAAGCCCAGTTCGCCGCGCGTGCTTTCCGTTCGGCTGTATACCTCACCTTTAGGCGGCCGCAGAACTTTTGGTATCTTAGCCATAAATTCGCCTTCCGGCAGCCCGTCCAGCGCCTGGCGGATGATTTTAGCACTTTCAAAGATTTCCCGGAAACGAACCTGATACCGATCCCAGTTATCACCTTTTTTGCCCACCGGAACCGCAAAGGAAAACTCCGGATAAACACTGTAGCCATCGACTTTGCGAAGATCATACGGAAGACCAGCAGCACGAATATTCGGACCGGTCATATTATAAGCCAGCGACTCCTCAACAGAAAGCTGCGATACGCCCTTGAGCCGACGGGTAAAAATCTCATTGCCGCTTAAAATCTGGTTATACTCTTCCATAAAATGCGGTACCTTATCCAGAAAAGCATAGGCCTGTGCAACAAACTCCGGCTGCACATCCGCCGCCACACCGCCAATACGGATATAATGGAACGTCATGCGAGCGCCGCAGACCAGATTAAAAAGATCCAGAATATCTTCACGATCACGGAAGGTATACAGCATCCCGGTGCTCGCTCCCAGATCAATCGCCAGCGTTCCGATAAAAATCAGATGACTGGCAATACGGTTAAATTCAGCCATAATCACCCGGATGTATTCGGCCCTGCGGGGCACTTCAATGCCCGCCAATTCTTCCACCACCCGGCAGAAACCAAAATTGTTGTTCATTGATGACACATAGTCAAGACGATCCGTGTAAGGAACCCCCTGCACATATGTACGCGACTCCAGCAATTTTTCAATGCCGCGGTGCAAATACCCCATAATTGGCTTTGCATGGACAATATTTTCACCGTCCAACTCCAGCTGAACCTGCAATACGCCATGCGTACTCGGGTGCTGCGGCCCCATATTGAGAATAAATGTTTCCGTCTTTGGCATTTCAGCGGCCCCCTTTCCGAATCCGCGGCACAACCGGCGGCAATTCCTGCACATAGTCCTTGCGCAGCGGATGCCCGATAAAATCATCAGCCAGCAGAATGCGTCGTAAATCGGGATGACCGGTGAAGTCAATTCCCATAAGATCATAGACTTCCCGTTCTTCAAACTCGGCTCCGGGAAATACCGGCGTAATGGAAGGAACAACCGGCTGTCCATGCTCCAGCTTCACTTTGACCACAATCCAGGTCATATCTTCCAACGCAAAGAGATGATATACCATCTCAAAACAATCCTTATAGTCCACGGCTGTCAGATCCGCCAGCCGGGTAAAACGGCAGCTTTCATCTTCACGCAAAAACTTCAGCAGCGCCAAGAGACTGTCGGCCGGCACATAAACCGCCGGCTGCGCGGCTTCCGGATCATAATGCACGGCCGGAAATTCTTTTTGAAGCTCCGCCAGCCGCGTCTTGCTCATGTAATCTGTCATCCGTTTGCCACCTGCTCCTTCGTTTTTTCTACCCGTTCCGGATGCTGGATTTTCTCCCGCAGTTTCAGCATCCCGTCAATGAGCGCCTCCGGGCGGGGCGGACAACCAGGAATGTACACATCAACCGGCAGCACTTCATCAATACCGGGAACCACCGAATACGAATCAGCGAACGGACCGCCGGCAATCGCACAGCTTCCCATCGCAATCACATACTTCGGCTCCGGCATTTCTTCATATAAACGAATCAACGGCGGTGCCATCTTCCAAGTCAGGGTGCCCGCCACAATCAAAAGATCCGACTGCCGCGGACAAGGACGGAATACCTCATAGCCGAAACGCGCCAAATCAAAACGCGCCGCCGCCGTGCTCATCATCTCAATAGCACAGCAAGCCAGCCCCGATGACAACGGCCAGATTGAATTGCTGCGCGCCCACTTGAACAGGGCATCCACACTTGTTACCACCACATTATTTTTTAGCTCCGGCGGTACCAGATCCACTACTTCCACGACAATGCCCCCTTCTTCCATGCATACCATAAGCCCATTGCCAGAATCCCGACAAATACGAACATTTCCAATAATGCAAACAAGCCTAACTGGCCAAAACGTACCGCCCATGGATAAAGGAATACCGTCTCAATATCAAACACCACAAAAATCAACGCATAAAGAAAATATCCGATCCGGTATTGCACATAGGTTTTCCCCACAGTGTCAACACCGCATTCGTAAGGTATCCCCTTTTCCTTCGTCGGCTGGCGCGGCTGCAGCAAAAACGCCGGAATCAGCGCCATTACCGGAAAAATCAATGCGATGGCGAAAAAGATTCCTAACCCGCCAAAATCTCCCATAAAAATCCCCTTCCTGAAAATAATGACCTGCAAGCTGCCAAATGCTCCATAAAACTTTCGCAAAAATAAACGGCAAAAATGTATTGGTACAAAACAAGCCAAAACGTGCTTCACCAAAACACAAAATCAATACAGACTATCTCTAGTTTATGTTTTCAATTAACACATGTCAATGTTTTTTATAAAAATTTTGTCAAATTTGTAATTGCTCGCAATTTTACGAAAAGATTGTATACAGAAGACAATATACACGCTTTCCAGAACGAAACAACGGTTACCATACAGACGAACTGTATGGTAACCGTTGCGTACCCAAAAACGTTTATGACTGCGGCTGTGGTTCCTGTTTTGCTTCCGCTTCTTTTTCCATCTTACCAGCTAAATAATTAGCCATCAGCGACCCGGAAATATTATGCCAGACGCTGAACACCGCGCCCGGAATCGCTGCCGCCGCGCCGAAATGCACCATGGCCAGCGAGGTCGCTAATCCGGAATTCTGCATGCCGACTTCTATAGCCACAGCCTTTTGTTTGGCCAGGTTCATATGCAGCGCTTTGGCTGCCAGATACCCCAGCAAATAGCCAAAGACATTATGGCACATGACAACCAGCATGATCAGCAGCCCCGTTTCACGGATTGTCTTGGCACTGACCGCGACAACACCGCCGACAATCAGTACAATGGCGATGACCGATACCAGCGGCAGCACTTTGATGCATTGCTGCACCAGAGAATCAAAGAAATGCTTCAATAAAATTCCCAGCACAATCGGCACCACGACGACTTTAAATATAGAAATCATCATGGCTAAAAGAGAAACCTGCAGCCACGTCCCGGCCAGCCACCAGGTGAGCAGCGGCGTAATAACCGGCGCTAAAATGGTCGTCGTCATCGTAATTGATACCGACAACGCCACATCGCCTTTCGCCAGATACGTCATGACATTCGATGATGTCCCTCCCGGACAAGTACCGACAAGAATGACGCCAACCGCCAGTTCCGGCGGTAATTGAAATGCCATCGCCAGCAGCCAGGCAAGACCCGGCATAATCGTAAACTGACAAACAGCTCCGATAAACACATCCTTCGGATGCTGAAACACCAGACGAAAATCTTCCAGACGCAGCGTCATGCCCATGCCCAACATAACGATTCCCAGAAGATAGGTAATCTGCGGCGCAGCCCATTTGAACGAGGCTGGTTCAAACAACGCAGCAGCGGCGACAATAAGAACGAACCCTGCCATATACTTCGATATAAATGCACTTACTTTTTCTAAAAAATCCACGTTACCTTCTCCTTTGCTGTAATTGATATTGTCACAGCAAAGAAAAGTACTTTCGCCGTTGACAATACCTATGACGTACAGTATACATCTTTACACTTTTGATTGCAATACATTTTTTTAATTCATTTTGTGTAAATATGCGTTTTTATTTTATAAACTTCCTGCCATAGTATATTGTCAATAAAAGAAGAGACCTGGTTTTTTAATTCATAAAAGGAGATAAAAAAAGATGCTGCCTGCACAGCATCTTTTATCCACTCCGTTATCCGAGATCATTACGATCATGCATCCGCCGGTTAATCGAGGTAAGTCCGCGGTAAATCGTGCTGAGATCAATGTCGTCGTCACGATTATCCATATATTTCTCCAGCTTCCGTTTCACCCGCTGCAAAGCATTGTCAATTGATTTTACATGCCGATGCAGATCCACGGCAATCTCCTGGTAAGATTTCCCGTCCAGATATGACATCAGCACCCGCCATTCCAGATCGCTCAAAATCTCTTCCATTTTTGCCTCGATATCAACAAATTCCTCGCGGCTGATAACCAGCTCTTCCGGATCCGAAACCTTCACGCCGGAAAGCACATCCAGCAAGGTACGATCCGAATCCTCATCATAAATCGGCTTGTTCAGCGACACATACGAATTCAGCGGTATGTGCTTCTGCCGCGTAGCGGTCTTGATCGCGGTGATAATCTGACGTGTCACACACAATTCGGCAAAGGCCCGGAATGAAGACAGTTTATCATTGCGAAAGTCACGAATCGCCTTATAAAGACCGATCATGCCTTCCTGAATAATATCTTCCCTGTCCGCGCCAATCAAAAAATAGGACCGCGCTTTTGCCCGCACGAAATTACGGTACTTATTAATCAAATAGTCGAGCGCCGTACTGTCACAAGCATCCTTGATCGCAAGAACGATTTCTTCATCTGTGAGATTGTCAAATTCACTGCACAGGAGATCTGCATTTTCCATATTTGCTGTATTTGCTTCTGCGTCCATCAAATCGTTCCCCCAAGTCATATATTGAGGTCCCTACTCCCTGTATACAAGGAAAATTATACCCCACGAACCTTTGAGTCGTCAAGCTTAAAGCCAGTTTTAACGCCTCTAATCATGTTTTTTTCTCATTTTGTCCAGTCTGTCTGCCGTCGCCTGATCCAGCCGTGCTGCAACATCGTTGCGCAAAAGCGGAAAAACGGGCTTGCGCAAATAGTCTTTTTGCAGCCGTTCCTTCACCTTATGCACCCGGCGACGCAGTTCCAGCGACGGCAGACGGTATGCGCCCGCGCCGAGAATAACCGACTGCTCGGCGCTGTCGGATGTCACGACATGCACTTCCCGTCCGCTGCGCACGGATTGATAAGCCAACCGTTCAATATAACTGTCGGCGGTCTCTCCCGCGCCGGTATACACAATCGTCAGCCGCTGACTGCGCTTCTCCGTATGCTCATCATCGGCTGTGAACAGCGCATCAAAAACGATCGTCATATCATAGTCTTCATAAGCCCCATATTCTGACAGCAGATGAATAAGACGGTCTCTGGCTTCCCCCAGCTCTCCCATAAGCGCAATGAGCTCCGGCCAGGAATGAATTACATTGTATCCGTCGATAATGAAATGCTCCCGTTTCCGCTTCATAAGCTGCTGCTCCCTTACTGTTTCAGCTGGCGCTGGCGCAAGACTTCATACATGAGAATCGATCCTGCAACCGAAGCGTTGAGCGAATTAATATGGCCCTGCATCGGCAGCCGGACCAGAAAATCACAATTGTCCCGTGTCAGACGCGAAAGCCCATGGCCCTCGCCGCCAATGACCAATACCAGCGGACCGGTAAGACTAGCTTTCGTATATGTCTGCGTGCCTTCCATATCCGCCCCGACAACCCAGAATCCTTGTTTTTTCAACGTCTTCAGCGTTTGAACGATATTGCCGATACGAGCCACCGGCACATACTCGACCGCTCCAGCCGACGTCTTGGCAACGGTTGCCGAAAGCGGGCAGCTGCGCCGCCTCGGAATAAGAACGCCGTCAACGCCGGCGGCATCCGCCGTCCGCAGCAGCGCTCCGAGGTTATGCGGATCTTCCAGCTCATCCAGCAGCAAAAGGAAAGGCTCTTTCTCTTTTTCCCCAGCCGTGGTCAGGATGTCCTCCAGCTCGGCATAAGGCACCGGTGAAACATAAGCTAACACGCCCTGATGCCGCCTTGCGCCGGCAATGGCTTCAATGACGCTGCGTTCTACCATTTCCACCAGCAAGCCGCGTTCCCGGGCCAGGGCAACGATCTCGCGCACGGAGCCTTCCCGATCGCCGCTGGCGACCAGCAGTTTATTGATGCCACGGCCGCTTTTCAAAGCTTCCATCACGGCGTTACGGCCAATCAGCACATCCTCCGGCAACTCGGAAACGACAGCTTCTCGACCAGCTGCCGCTTGCTCCGGCACGGCTGTTGTCCGCTCGCGCTTCCGGTCTCTTGTATCCGGCCCCTCCGGGCGGCCGGCAGCTCTCACCGGATGATTCCGCCCCGACGCTGCGTATTCTTCTCCCGGTATTTCCTGTTTCATCTCCGACTTTGTTTCCGCCGGACGACGAAAGCGCTTATTCTTCACCGGACGATCCGACGGTCTGGCCTTCGCCCAGCCAGCTTTTTTCTTTTCTGCCATTTACTCCACCCGCATCTTTATCATTTCATTAAATTTACCACAAGTCATAGCACCTTCCGGGCAACGCCCGGTATTCACGCAGGAAGCCCCGGCATTTTTAAACAACGTCGGCGCAACTTTTTTCACCTGCGCCAGCATCTGATAGGCCAATTCGCGGATTTCCCATTGCGCCCGATTGCAGCAGCGCAAATTGAAAAAATGCAGCAGCGACCTCGCATTCATCGTGACCAGAATTTTTGTTTCCGCAGCATTGGCCAGCACATACCGGGCATCTTCTTTGGGAATCCCCGCTGCCGTCAGCGCATCATACGCCGCCCGGATCTGCTCCATCAGAGCAGTGAATCGGGCCTGCGCTTCCGGTTGGGCAGCAATCGTCGGCGGCACAATGTACGCAAAGTCATGCTCGGCCACATACCGCTGCGATTGTTGGTCATAGGATGCAATCCGATGGCGAACCAGCTGATGGGTAAGCACTCTCGATACGCCCTCAATCCCAAAAGTAAAAGATACATGTTCAATCGTTGAGGCATGGCCCAGCTCCACCATCTTTTCCACCATCTGTCGGACCTGCGTTTCACTGAGTTTTTCGCTGAGTTCCTCCGCCCCAATCGGAGAATAACAAAGCCGCGCCGCCATAGCCACGACCCGCTCCGGGTCCGGCGTATATTGCAAAAGTTTTACTTTGATCATAGACTTCCCTCATTTCTTGTTCTTCATTTCCGCCATCATCTGGCGGGCTATGGATTGAAACGACGCCTCGGCCACTTCATATAAGCGATCGTACTGTTCCGTCAGATACAAAGTTCCCAGAACCGCCTCAAACCCTGTGCTCATATGATACTCCGCCACCGTAGCCTTCCGCGGGGCATGGCTTTTCGCATTGCGTCCGCGGCGATAGACGGCCTGTTCTTCCGCTGTCAGCAGCGCTTCGATATCCCGATACGCCCGAGCCTGCCAAACCGCCGATACGATTTGCGCCCCAAACTGATTCAGGACCTGAACCTTGGACTGTTCATAAGAAAGCAGCCGTCCGCGCACAAATAAAGAAAAATAGGCATCCCCAACATACGCAGCCACCAGAGGATTCAGCGTTTTCACATCCACCCCCGTATAGCGCTGGCATGTCCCGCCTGTACCGTCCGGCAGAAACATCATCGCTACCAGTTTTTGCAAATGGTCAAATGTCATACTCTTTTCCACCGCGTTCCCGCTGATGCATCTTCCAGCAGAATACCCCTCGCCTTCAGTTCATCACGGATTTCATCGGCCCGCGCCCAGTTTTTCGCCTGCCGCGCCGCCAGCCGTTCCTGAATCAGGCCTTCAATCGCCGCGTCCTGCAGATCATCCGCTGCGCTTTGCGCCTCGAAAATGCCGATGATCTCTGCCATATCCGCATAAGCCGCCCGAACCGCCGCAAAATTTTTCGCATCAAAAGCAAGACCATTGTTCATAACATCATTATAATAAACATTAATGCCCTTCGACAAGGAAAACAAATAACTGATTGCCAGCGCCGTATTAAAATCGTCGGCCATGGCCGCGTAAAAATCATCACGAGCAGCCGCTGCCGAAGCCGCCAGCGCGCTGGCCGTATCCGCTGTTCCCTCGCGCTCCGCCAGCGCATCGGCCAGCGCTTTGGAATTGGCCAGCCGTTCCAGTCCCGCTTGCGCATCTTTCAACCGCTCATCGCTAAAATCAAGCGGGCTGCGATAATGCGTCTGCAAAATAAAGAACCGCACGACCTCACCCGGATATTCCTTCAGGATATCTGCAACCGTAAAGAAATTATGCGCCGATTTGCTCATCTTCTCATTATGGATCGTGATAAAACCATTGTGTACCCAATAGCGGGCAAAGCTGTGCCAATCACCGCAGCAGGCCTGCGACTGCGCAATTTCATTCTCATGATGTGGGAAGATAAGATCACTGCCGCCGCCATGAAAATCAAATGTTTTCCCTAAATATTTCAGCGACATCACCGAGCACTCGATATGCCAGCCCGGCCGGCCCGGACCCCAGGGACTATCCCAGAACGGTTCACCGGGTTTCGCCGCCTTCCAGAGAGCAAAATCCATCGGGTTATTCTTGCGTTCATCGATCTCAACCCGCGCGCCGGCCATCATATCCTCCAGTTTACGACCGCTGAGTTTACCATACTCAGGAAACTTATCCACACTGAAATAAACATCGCCCTCCAAAGGGTAGGCATAGCCGCCTTCAATCAGCGCCTGCACCATGGCAATGATATCGGGAATATGCTCCGAGACGCGCGGATACACATCCGCATGCCGAACATTCAGCGCGTCCATAGATGTAAAATACGCTTTGATATAGCGATCGGCAATATCTTTCCAAGTCACTCCCTGCTCATTCGCCGTACGGATAATTTTATCATCAACATCTGTAAAGTTTTGGATATACCGCACCTTATAACCAATTTTAGCTAAAAACCGCCGAATGGTATCCCAGGTCACAAAAGGCCGGGCATTGCCGATATGCGGATCGTTATACGGCGTTACGCCGCAGACATAGATACCAACTTTTCCTGCTTCCAGCGGGCAGAATACTTCCTTTCTTTTTGTCAGCGTATTATAAACCGTGATTTCTCTGATCATTCTGCTGTTCCAGCTCCCTTTTCAAATTTTGAACTTCCTCACGCAGGGCTTCAATATCATGCTGCATGCTTTCCAGCATATCCGATTCCGGATCCGGCAGTTCATCATGTTCCAGATCCACGTCCTGTTCTTCCTCAAGCTCACGAATCGCCGCATCCACTTCAATCGCTTCCGATTTGACCGGCTTGACCTTCTCCCCATGCATGAGCACCACCCGGCCCGGAATACCAACTACGGTAGCATACGCCGGCACCGGCTTCAATACCACGGATCCGGCGCCGATCTTTGCATGATCGCCTACCGTAAATGACCCCAGCACCTTGGCGCCGGAAGCTACAACCACATTATTTCCAATCGTTGGATGGCGCTTGCCTTTTTCCTTGCCAGTACCGCCCAGCGTTACGCCTTGATAAAGTGTTACATTACGCCCAATTTCCGCTGTTTCACCGATGACGATTCCGGTTCCATGATCAATAAACAAACCTTCACCGATTGTAGCACCCGGATGAATCTCAATGCCGGTGAAAAACCGCCCCAGCTCCGAAACCAACCGCGGTAAAAGGATCCAACCACGTTTATACAAGGCATGCGACAAGCGGTGCAGCCAGATCGCATGCAGTCCCTGATAACACAGCACCACTTCCCAGACACTGCGCGCCGCTGGATCGCGTTCAAAAACGACCCGGACATCTTTTTTAAATTGTGACCAAAATTTCATAAAGGCTCTCTCCCCCTATAACAGGAAACAAAAAAAGCCCACGCCTCATACAGAGACGCAGACCCGTGGTTCCACTCTGTTTGGATGCCGAAGCATCCCACTCAAAAGGTCATAACGCACCCCTGCGGCAGCACCTAAAAATTCAATGCGGCAACTCCCGGACGCATTTCCACCACATGTCGCGCAGCCCATTTCCAGCTTCTGGGCCTCTCTGCAGCGCTTGCTGCGGCTTACTCTTCCGTTCATCGTCATTTATAGTATAATGTTTATTTTAACAGAAATCCGTACAGGTTACAATCCTGCCAGTTGATTTTTCTTTTTCAAACCAGTCGTTTTAAAACTTCGGCTACGCCATAGGCCAGCATTGCCCGTCCGGCTTCATCCTGCAACCGCTCCAGCTCATCCAAGGTGTGCCCGCAGGCCCGAAAAGCCGCCACCAACTCAGTCTGCGCCTGTTCCTGGGCCGTCAGAGCTTCCCGTACACTCCGCCCCATTCTGCCCAACCGATGACACTCTGCCACCTGAATATCCGCTACCATATATGCCTGTCCGGCCGCATTAATCTGTGCAATAAATTCATTCATTGCTGCTGTCTCCTCCCATAGCTTCTCTTTTCATTGTAACAGAAACAATCCCAAAAATCTACCGCCGCCAAAGCAAGCTCTGTAAAGCAGCTGGCAAAAGAACCGGCAGTTTGCTCTGTCGTGTCAAAAATGCATACAAAAGGCCACGGCGCATTTTGCCGTGGCCCTTTTATCACTTGCTTAAAGAGCTGTAATATCCTTGCCGAACCACTTCGTGGAAATCTTTGCCAGCGTTCCATCCTTACGCATAGCATCCATAACCGTCTGCATCTTATCCCGCAGCGCCTGATCATCCTTGCGGAAGCCAATACCAAACTGGCTCACGGGCCCGATTGCCTGATCTACGGCCTCAATCTTGTCCGGATGCTTGCTCATATAATAACGGCCAATGATCTCATCGCAAAGAATCGCATCAACACGGCCATTTTCCAGATCCATAAACGCGGAAATATAATCCGGGTATTTCTTATATTCTTTAAAAGAAGCCTGCAGCGCCGTATTGGTATCAAGATAATCTTCAGCCGTGCCGCCGCCGCTCTGCGTGGCCACAATCTTTCCCTTGAGATTTTCTTCTCCCTTGATATCTTCGTTGCGTCCCTTTGCGCGGAATAGCATCTGACGATCATTCATGTAAGGCTCGCTAAACAGCATATTTTCCTTGCGCTTTTCCATGATCTCCAGTCCATTCCAAAGCGCATCAATACGGCCGCTTTTCAGCTCTGCCTCTTTGCTTGCCCAGTCAATCGGCTTAAACTCAACTTCACAGTTCAGGCGTTTTGCCGCTTCCGCAGCCAAATCGACATCAAAACCAACAATCTTGTTGTTGTCGTCCACAAACCCCATCGGCGGGAAATTATCATCCAACCCAATAACGATTTTCTTCGCAGCATCCTTTTTGTCGGGCGCTGCTTTTTGTTCCTGACCGCAGCCTGCCAAAATCCCCATGGCCAGAACCAGCATCATACACAATGCCAATACTTTTTTCATTCTCTTACCTCCATTATTTTTTCTTATATTTTCTATTTCACCTATGCGCAAAGCTCTTTCAGCTTTCCTCTGCCTCCAGAATCCCCTCGCAAGGAAAATAAACTTCCGCCGTTATATAATTTTGCTTTCCGGTCTCCACCGTCAGTATGCCTCCCGGTTGTGCAACTTCGCTATATTGAAGCCCTGTCTTATGCCGAAGCCAAAGCCCCAAAGATAAACTGCCCGAACCGCAGGCCTGTTCAAAAACACGGCTGCCGGCTGCCGGAACATACACATAAGGCACAATCCGATAATGGGCGGCAGACGTCTCTTCATAAGGAATGATGCCATATGCCTCGGCCCTGACAGCTGCCGACAGCTGCGCCATAAGCGGTTCATACTGACTGCACGGCAGCGATCCCGGCAAAACGAAATGACAAATACCCGGCAGTATCACCAAGCCCCCGGCATAACTCTGGCCGCCGACCTGCAGGGTCAAAGGATGAACGTCATCCCCGGCCGGCATTTCTGCCCTCGCCCGCCAGCGGTTACGAGGCAGTTTCAACACCGTACAGGCCAGCGGTTCAGCCGCTCCGGAACATTCAACATAAAAGCTTTTCCCGTCGGTACGGCCTTGTCGGACGGCCAGGGCCGCCAGCGCCAGCGTCGCATTGCCGCAAAATTCGCCGCCGGCCATCTCCAGCCGCAGCAAAGCCTCCGGATGCTGCGGATCAGTCAGAAACCCCGCCTGTTCCGCAGCCAGATACTCCGGCGACATGACCTGACCGGCAATCAATCCATACTGGGCGCGCACAGCCGGATCGGTGATAAACACGGTCGTATTCCGGCAAGGACTCGCTTTAATAAAATGGAGCTGCATAATCGTTTTCCCCTTTAACGTGTTAACGTACTCCCTTATTGTAACTGTTTTCCCTCCATTTGACAAGAGCAAAAAAAAGATCTGACCGGAAAATCCAGTCAGACCCTTCAATATACAGGAAAACTCAGCTTTCCACATCAGCCGCCGTGGCTTCATCAGCATCCGTCACCGGAACCCGCACCATAATAATCCCACAGGCTACCGCCAGCGAAATCAGCCCGACGACCAGCCCGGCCCAACCATTCTGCGTAAAGCCATCGACCAGATATCCCAACAGACTGCAAACACAAACAACGCCGACATAAGGCAATTGGGTGCTCACATGATCAATATGATGGCACTGCGCTCCAGCCGAAGCCAGAATCGTCGTATCGGAAATCGGCGATGCATGATCGCCAGCCACCGCTCCCGACAAAATTGCTGTTACCGCTAAGACCAGCCCGGTCTGGTTTTCAACCCCCACCACCGCTACGGCAATGGGAATCAAAATGCCAAAAGTCCCCCACGAAGTCCCGGTAGCAAACGCAATGAGCAGCGCCACCAAAAAGAAAACCGTCGGCAAAATCATGCCAAGCGATGCATTAGCACTGACAATCTGACTCACATAAGCGCCAAGATTCAAATATTTTTCCCCGACAATGCCGGAAATCGTCCAAGCCAGACACAAAATAAAAATTGCCGGCGTCATGGCGCGAAATCCCTGACTAAAACTAGCGCAAAAATCTGTAAACGATACCACCTGACGCGGCAAGTAAAGCAATGCCGTAAAAACGAAGGCAATAAACGATCCCAGAACCAAAGATTTCGAAGAATCACATTTGGCAAATGCCTCGGCGATCGTACGGCCTTCCTGTATGCCGCCCGTATAAAGCATGCCGTATACGCACGCCCCAATCAGCACCAGAATCGGCAGCATCAGATCCAGAATAACACCCTTGCCAATCTTTTCTTCCTCCGCATTTTCATCCGCATACTCCGGCGCGATGATAAAATGCTCCTGATTTTTATGCACATAACGCGCCATATCAGAAAAATCTCGTCCTGACCAAATGATAAACATCATAAACACCATAGTGAGAATTGCATACAGATTAAAAGGAATCGTCTGTAAAAACAGTGAAAATCCATCGATGCTGCTGTCTTCCGGCAGCGATGAACCAACAGCCGCCGCCCAGCTGGAGACCGGCGCCAGAATACAAACCGGCGCCGCCGTCGCATCAATAATATAAGCAATCTTAGCGCGGGCAATCCTGAATTTATCAGTAATCGGCCGCATCACGGTTCCTACCGTCAGGCAGTTAAAATAATCATCAATAAAAATAACAATACCTAATACCGCCGTCAGAAAAAGTGCGCTGCGCTTCCCCTTAATCACCCGGCTCGCCCAGTTTCCATAAGCCCGCGTCGCCCCTGACCGCGTAATCGCCGCTACCAAAATACCCAAGATCACCAGAAACACCAAGATATTGACATTTTTGCCAATCTTATCTTCCATCACCGCAAACATAGTCAGAATCGCATGCAGAACATCAAAATTTGTATAGAGCAGCGCTCCTGAAAAAATACCCAATAAAAGTGACATATACACTTCCTTGGTTACCAATGCCAGCACAATCGTCAGCAACGGCGGAAAAATTGACCACGCAGTACCTTCCATTACAACAACTCCTGCCTTAAAAAAATATGTAGAGAAATTGTCCGCCAGCTGCGGGCAATCACATCTACATATTATAATACACAACCTGGGACAACACAATACAGCAGTTGCCGCCGGGCCCTGATTGCAGGAAAAAGGATTAATGCACATTGGGCAGGCGATGTCTCCGTGACGAGGGTGCCCGGCGAACCAGCGTATGGGAAAAATTACTCTGGACCCGTTGGCGGAATGCATCCAATTCGGCGTAAAAATTTTTCCCGGGACACAAAGTAGCATTGAGATCACGATGCCCCAAAACAACATCGTCGGCAAAAGGGTCAATTCGATACAGCTGACAGAGATAGGCGGTCAAATGTACCGCGGAATCCAGCTGTGCCACCGTAGGAACCGCTGTCTCAAAATTACCGACGACATTAATTCCGACCGAGTGCTCATTGTAGCCGTAGCAATGCGCGCCCACCGTATCCAAAGGACGCCCGCGCTCAATAACGCCATTTTTTCGAATGACAAAATGGTAACCGATCCCTGCCCAGCCATTATTGATATGCCATTGATGCACATCGGCCGCAGAAAAATCTTCATTGCTGTCGCCGATGTGATGCAAAACAATCAGATCGGTTTGTAAACGATTTTGCAGCGGCATCACGAATTTCAAATACGTTTCTTTAATTTTGGGGCACTGAAGCGGCGCTGGGGAAGCCGCCTCTGCTGAAAAGCAGCGCCATGCATCCGATACATAAGCGGCCGCCAGAAAAGTCATGGTTTTGCATAAAAAAGTACGGCGATTCATAATTACAGGAACTCCTTAGAGAATATAAGCTCAACGAATAAAAAAGCAATAAAACAGAACCTGACGGATTCATGCAGCAAACAGCCGTCAGGCAAAAGCATAAAAATTGCTTTTATTAAAACAACTTTGCAAAAAAGCAATTAGGAATTTTACTATTTGTAAGAATACCCATTTTATGTGAAATTTACATGAAAATATACGGACAACCAGCCTGCCGGTTCCGCCGCCATTTTTATTACGACACAGACTGCGCCGCCAGCCAATCCAGCGCAAACTGGGCATAAACGCCGGCTCCGCCGGCCAGCACGGCTTCATCAACGGTAAAATGATCGCTATGATGGGCAGCGGTAATACCCTTGGCCGCATTATGAATGCCAAAAAAAGCAAAACAACCAGGCTTTTTCTCCAGATACCAGGCAAAATCTTCACTGGCCATAGTCCCTGGCATCGTAACAACCGCCTCCGGACCGAGAACTTTGGCCGCCGCCTGCGCGGCAACAGCGGAAGCGGCAGCCACATTGACAACCGCCGGTATCATTCTCGTATATATTAGCTCGGCCGTCGCCCCATAGGCCGCAGCCGTTTCCGCAATCAGCCGTTCCATGGTCCGCTGTAATTCTGGACGGACACGTTCGTCAAAATAGCGGGTAATTCCCGTCAATTCAGCTTCACCGGCAATGATATTAAAACGCTCGCCGCTCTGAAAAGTTCCTATTGTCAGCAGTACAGAATCCAGCGGACTGAAATGACGCGAAACAAGGGTCTGCAGATTCATGACAATAGCCGAAGCGACGACAACAGCATCAACCGTTTGCCGGGGCTGGGCGCCATGGCCGCCCCGCCCATGCACCAGAATGCGGAACTGATCCCCCGCCGCCATACGCGGCCCGGCCTCGACGGATACCTGCCCCGCGGGAAGCTCTCCCCAGAGATGTCCGCCGAACACCATTCCCACTTTCTGAAACCAGTCGCCAAAGCGCATCATATATGGCGCCCCTGCCCGGTTTCCTCCGCCGGCTGAAAGACCAGATAGACGATCCCGCAGATTTCTTCCCGACAATCAAGCAGCATGCGCGCCGCGCCGAGCAGCAACGCAATATGCCCATCATGGCCGCAGGCATGCATGACCCCCGGATTTATAGAAGCACAGCTCAAACCCGTTGCTTCCTGTACCGGCAATGCATCGATATCTGCACGCAGCGCGATCGCCGGTCCCGGCTGCATCCCCTGAATGCAGCCCACCAAGCCGGTCTGTCGCAACGGGTTGATTGCATACGGTATACCCATTTTATCCAGCTCCGCGCCAATACGCCGCGTTGTTTCAACCTCGGCAAAGCTCAGCTCCGGATGCGCATGAAACACCTGCCGCAGCTGCCGTATCCCGGCATCATATTTTTGTACCAAATCCCGAATAGCCATCTATTTTCCTCCCCCGCCATTTCAACCCGTCTGCATCTGCTTTTAACAATAACATACCCAGCGCTGCTGTCAATGGTTTTGAGCCGGCAAAAAGTAAAACCGCCGTAAAAAAAAGACTGTCGCCCGCAGCCAAAGCCGCCGACAACAGTCCTCAAAAGCCATACTCTTACTTATTTAAAAAGCTGGCTCACCGAGCGATGATTCTGAATGCTCATAATGACATCGCCCAACGCATCCGCCAGAGAAAGCACCACAATCTTCGGCGACTTCTTATCTTCCGGCAGCGGAATCGTATCCGTAATCACCAGCTGTTTAATGCAGGAATCATTGATGCGCTGCACTGCCGGGTCACTGAGAATCGCATGCGAGCAACAAGTGTAAACCTCATGCGTGCCCAGTTTCTGTAAGGCTTTTGCCCCTTCGCAAAGAGACCCTGCTGTATCGACGATATCATCAATCATGATGGCAGTCTTTCCCTTTACCTCGCCAATCAGATTCATGACTTCCGCACAGCCCGGCGCCGGACGGCGCTTCTCAATAATGGCGATTGGCGCATGCAAACGATCCGCCAAAATCCGGGCCCGGGTAACACCGCCAAGATCCGGTGAAACGACCACGACATCCTTCAGATTTTGGGACTTGAAATAGTCGGCCAGCAGCGGTGCTGCCGCCAGATGGTCCACTGGAATATCAAAGAACCCCTGAATCTGCCCTGCATGCAGATCCACTGTTACGACGCGGTTGACCCCCGCCGTTTCCATAAGATTGGCGACAAGTTTTGCAGAGATTGGCTCCCGGCCGCGCGTCTTACGATCCTGCCGCGCATAAGCATAGTAGGGAACCACCGCCGTAATACTTTGGGCAGAAGCACGCTTGCAGGCGTCCACCATGATGAGAAGTTCCATGAGATTGTCATTTACCGGCTGTGAGGTCGGCTGGATAATGAAGATATCCCGACCGCGAATGCTCTCGCTGATCATGACCTGCGTCTCGCCGTTGTTGAAATGTCCGACGAATGCATCACACAGCTTTACGCCGATATGATTCGCGATGTCCTGTGCCAGCTTCGGGTTGGCGTTGCCTGTCAGGATACACAGATTTCCAGTGTCTGATGCCATTTTGTTAAAATCCTCCAATACCATTACTCATATTTTCGGGCGGGTGCCCGTCTTTTAATATATATAGAACGGCAATGCCGCTGCTACCAGAATTTATTTGCGCTTGTCGGCCCATCCGGCAATGTTCTTCTGCCGGGCGCGCGCCACCGCCAGATCCGACGGGGGAACTTCCTTGGTAATGGTGGAACCGGCGGCTACATAAGCGCCGTCGCCGATGGTAACCGGAGCCACCAGGTTCGAATTGCAGCCGACAAAGGCATTGTCCCCGATGACCGTGCGATATTTCTTTTTACCATCATAATTGACAGTAATCGTCCCGCAGCCCATATTGACGCCGCCTCCCATATCGCAGTCCCCAATATACGAAAGATGCGGCAGTTTGGTCCCCAGACCGATATTAGAATTTTTAACTTCGACAAAATTGCCGATTTTCACCTTCGCCGCCAGTTTAGTATTCGGACGAATATGCACATACGGCCCCATGGTTACGCCATCCGCCATCTCGCAGGAATGCGCATAAACGAACTGTGCGGTAACACCGCTGCCAATAATCGCATCGCTGAAACGGCTGGAAGGCCCAAGTGTGCAGTTCTCGCCTACATGCGTATCGCCCTCAAGCCAGGTAAACGGATAAATAACCGTGTCGCGGCCCACGGTCACATCGGCATCAATAAAGGTGCTGTCAGGATCCATAATCGTTACGCCGCTCTCCATAAGCTCGATATTTTTCCGGCGGCGCAGAATTTTTTCTGCGCCGGCCAGCTGTACCCGCGAGTTAATACCCAGCGTTGATTCATAATCATCCGCTGCTACCGCCCAGATCTTCTCACCCTTTTGCCGCAAAATACTGAGCACATCCGGCAAATAGTACTCTCCCTGCGCATTGTCGCAAGTCACCTGTGCCAGCGCCGCAAAAAGATCATCTTTCTCAAAGCAATAAATACCGGAATTTACTTCCTGCACACGACGCTCGGCATCGCTTGCATCCTTATGTTCCACAATCTTCTCCACCGTGCCCGTCGCCGTACGAATAATACGGCCGTACCCGGTGGCATCCGGCATAACAGCCGTGAGCACCGTTGCTTTAGCACCGGCTTCGCGATGCGCATCATAAAGTTTTTTCAAAAGTTCCCCGGTCAAAAGCGGCGTATCGCCGCAAAGAACCATAACGGTGCCATGCTCTTCCCTGAGCAGCGGCGCCGCCTGTAAAACAGCATGCCCGGTCCCCAGCTGTTCCTTTTGTACAACGACTTCTGCCTGCGTGCCGACAGCCTCCTGCACAACTGCGCCGCCGAAACCAACGACAACAATATTCCGCTTTGCGCCAGCTGCCTGCGCCGCATCAATTACATGCTGCAGCATAGCCTTGCCGCCGGCCTTATGCAGAACTTTCGGCATCGCCGACTTCATACGCGTTCCTTTGCCAGCCGCCAAAATGACGGTTACTAAATCTGACATTCCTATGCCCCCAAATGCACTGCTCTATTTTTTCGAATTTTTTTCCTTCAAAGCTTCCATACTTGCCAACAGCGTCTGCTCCGATTTTTCCATATGATACTCCGCTGCGGCCTGCGCTTCTTTCACATCACCCTGCGCAATGGCTTCGACAATACGGCGGTGTTCTTCCAGCGTAGCGGCCAACCGGCCGGGAAACGCCATGGATGTCGTGCGGAAACGCGTGAGCTGCTCCCGCAAATTGAAAATGATACCCACCAGACGCGTATTACGACTTGCCTGATACAAAAGATCATGAAATTCCGTATCGGTTTCCACAATTTTTTCCATATCATTCGTCTCAACATATTCACTGATCAGAACCAGCAGCCGCTGCAAACGTTCCAGCTCTTCATCGGTGATGCGTTCGGCCGCCAGCCCGCTCGCCAGCGAATCCAGCGAGGTTCTGATTTCAAAAACCTCATTCACATCACGAATCGACAAATTCGCCACATAGGTTCCCCGCCGCGGCATCATGATCACATATCCCTCCAGCTCCAGTTTGCGAATCGCTTCCCGCACCGGAGTCCGACTCACACCCAGTTCTTCCGCCAGCTGTATCTCCATGAGGCGCTCCCCTGGCTTCAATATCCCCTTACGGATTGCATCGCGCAGCGTCTCGCAGACAACTTCGCGCAGCGGCTGGTAACTATCCAATCGGATTGGCGCCAATCTCTTCTCCATTACTCATTCCCTCAATTCTCATGACGAAAGCGCAGATCAATCTGCTCGTCCCGCAGTTTGTGCTACAAAAACAGCCGCATCCGCATGGCTGGAAACATTCCGGGCAACCCGCCGCGCCGTTTCCTCATCGGCCGACAGGGAAAATACCGTTGGCCCGCTGCCGGACATCATCGCCGCCAGTGCGCCGGCCTCCAGCATCCATTGGCGGATACAGGCGATTTCTCCGTATTTTTGCACGGTAACGGCTTCCAAAACATTGCCCAGATGACGGCCAACGTCCTCCAGCCGCCCGGCCGCAATCGCCGCCAGCATCGCCGGATTATCCGGGTGCTCCCTGGCCGGCGCGGCATCATAACTCTGATAGGCCCAGGCCGTCGATACCGAAACCGGCGGCTTCGCCAGCACCACCCAGACCGACGGTAAATCCGGCAGCCGCTCCAGCGCCTCGCCCCGGCCGGAAGCAAACATTGTGCCGCCCCGGATGCAAAACGGCACATCCGAACCGATCTGCGCTCCCAGCTCACACAAGGCTTCCGGCGGCAAGCCCAGCCCAAAAAGCCGGTTCATCCCCCGCAAAACTCCGGCGGCATCGGCAGAGCCGCCGGCCAGCCCGGCGGCAATTGGAATCCGCTTGGCAATATGAATGCGAACCCCCTCCTGAATACTGTGTACATCCATCAGGCAGCGCGCTGCCCGCCAGGCAAGGTTCGTCGCATCGGCAGCAAGTCCCGGCTGATCAACGGTCAGCTCAATTCCCTGCCGTATCTTCTCCAGCCGGATGGTATCATGCAGACTCACAGACTGCATGACCATCGCGACCTCGTGATAACCATCCGTCCGTTTGCCAAGAATATCCAGCGTCAGATTGATCTTGGCATTCGCCTCTATTATGATCACGCCCAAGCACATCCATCCCGATTTTTTATAAATAAAACCTTCCGTGTAAATTTTATCAACTTTTGCCGCATACATCAAGCGCATTGACACATTTTTTTCAACTTTATCATTCCCGACGTCAAACTTATTATTTTTACAAGCTGTTGACAGGCCGGCAACGCAAAAAAAGAGCTGCCCATAAAAAGGACAACTCTGCAATCCATTTATTGCCGACTCTGTTTCACCAGTTCCGCTGCATCCGACGGCTGTTTTTCCTGAAAAATCGCAAAACGGTCCGACAGGGTAAACAGCAGCACAGCGGCCCAAACAAAGGCAAACGCCAGCAGCTGCATGCCGCTGAACGGCTCCCGGAAATAGAATACCCCCAGCAAAAATCCCATCGTCGGCCCGATATATTGAAAAAAGCCCAACACATTCAGCGGCAGCAAATTGGCTCCATACGAAAATAAAATCAGCGGTGACGCCGTGACAACGCCCGTCCCAAACAGACACAACGTCAGCATCAGCGACGAACCGCCAAAATGACTGCCGCCGGCAGCAGACAGCTGTACCAGATACCAGATTGCCAAAGGAAGCATCAGCAAAGTTTCCAATGTAATACTGGAAAAAGGATCCAGCTGCAGCTTCTTTTTTACCGCCCCATAAACCGAAAAAGAAACGGCCAGCACCACGGCAATCCAGGGAAGTTTTCCCATCTGCCAGGCCATCACCGCAATTCCGACACTGGCCAGCGCTATGCTGATTTTTTTCGCCGGCGTGAGATGCTCATGAAATACAACCACGCCGAGCAAAACACTCATAAGCGGATTAATATAGTAACCAATACTTGTATCCAGCACATGCCCATGATTCACTGCCCAGATATAGGTAAACCAGTTTAAGCTGATAATCACCGAAGCCGCCAATAAAAGTCCGCCGCGCCGCTTGTTGGCCCAAAGCTCGCGGCAATCAGCCAAAAAACGCTCGCCGCGCCGCAAAAATGCTAATGCTGCCAGCATGAACACAAAAGACCAGATCATGCGCTGCGCCAGAATTTCATAGGCCGAAGCTGCTGCCAGCAGCTGCCAATACAACGGTAAAACGCCCCAAATAAAGCACGCCCCCAGAGCCGATAAAGTGCCCAGCCGTTGATTTTTCTCTTGTTCAGCCATTGAAACTCCTCCTTTTGAAAATATAGGCTTAATTATACATCATCGATGAAAATTTACAAGAGGCAATCATTCGGCTGAATCCTCATCCACAGCTTTCGGAACAGCGCTTGCCTTTTTGCCCCATAAACCGGGAAGAATAAGCAAAAAACTCGCGGCCAGCCCGACCAGCAGCGGCTGAACCGGCAAAGCCAGGCAAGCAGCGCCGACCGCAACGAATGTTGAAAGCAGCATTGACGCAGCCGCCCAACGCGGATCAAGCTTATGCGGCAAAAACACTGCCAGAGTAAGCGGTAAAAAGATCCCGCCGCCGCGCAATGCCATGGACATATAATTCCAAAACAACACTTGCGAATCCGGATTGAGCATCGCGACGACGCAGGCCAACAGCATAATACCAAGAAGAACCAAACGATTCAGGCGCAGCAAGGCCCGGTTATCCCGGATAGCAAACAGGCCGGCCAGAATATCCCTGGATACCATCGTACTGATGCCCAGCGATATACCGGCAATGGAGCCAATGACAGATAGCATAATACCGCCCATCGCCACCCCGCCGATCCATGCCGGCTGATAATGCAGCAAATACGTCGGCAGCACTAGTAGAGGCGGCAGCCCCGGTTCGGCCAGATGCATGTACATGCCGATCGCAATGCAGGGAAGACCGACCGGAATAACAATCAATGCCGCGGCAAAAGCGCCTACAGCGGCAACTCTCGGACTGGCTGCCGCAAAAAGCGTCTGAATATACGTCTGCGTGCATACGACGCCGACAATAACTGCCAGCAGATTGGCCCAGGCCTCGCTGACGCCGCCGCCAAACAAGCTGAACCAGGGAAAATCGGGCATAGCGGCTGTATCTGGTACAAAACGCAGCAACCGCCAACAAGCATAAGCGCCGGCAGCAAAGAGACTCGTCCAGAGAATCCCCATCTTCAGCATGCCGCCGATACCGGCGCTGCGCATGCCGCCAAAAAACACATATGCCGTCACTAAAACGATCAGCAGCGCAGCTGCCTGCCAGGCGGGCATTCCCAGAACAGCCGCCAGAATACCAATGCCCGGCAAGGCGCTGGCAACGGCACTAAACAGACTGCCCAAAGAAGATACTACGCTGGAAAGCACGCCAGCCGGACGTCCATAATGCAGCACCAGATACTGGGGAATCGTTTCCAGCGCGGTTCCCCGTAAAGGGCGGGCATAAAACAGCCCCAAAATAATAAAACTGACTCCCATCCCCAGCGTAAACCACCAAGCCGTCATTCCCAGCGTATAAGCCATCTGCGCCGTACCGACCGTCGCTCCGCCGCCAACGGCAGTGCCGGCAATACCGCCGGCGACCATAGCAACGCCCGAGGAACGACCGCCGAGACTGTACCCTTCCGCCGATCTGACCGTACGCGCCGCATACATCCCGGCGCCAATGACTGCCAGGACGGTCAGCGCCATAAAAATAGAATGCCCCACAGAAACTTCCATAAAGTATAAACCCTCCTGATTGACAGAAAAACATAGTTACCTTAGAATTATAGCAAGTTAAGTAATATATTTAAAATATTTGTTTCCATGATATAATATATGTTTTTAAAATATACAATCAGAAAGGAAAGTATCGATGGAACTACGCCAACTGAAATATTTTCTGACCGTTGCCGAAGAGGGATTGATTGTCAAGGCCGCTGAAAAATTGAATATGACCCAGCCGCCGCTTTCCCAACAACTTATGCAGTTGGAAAAAGAACTGGGCGCCCGACTTTTCGTGCGCAGCCGAAAACGCATTCAGCTCACCGAAAGCGGCCGCATTTTACAGCGCCGCGCGGTTCAGATGCTCGAGCTGATGAACCGTACCGCGCAGGAAATTGATGAATCGGCCCATGCAATCAGCGGTTGTCTTTCCCTCGGCGTCGGAGCATCTTTCAGCAGCGCCATGCTGCCGGCACAGGTTGCGCGCTTCCATCAGCGCCACCCCGCTGTCACTTTTGAGCTGCATCAGGGCGACACCTTAAAAATCATGGAACTGCTGCGCGTCGGCATCATTGAAATCGGCTTTGTCCGCGCTCCCTTCAATATGCAGGATTTTGATTTTATTCTGCTGCCGCCTGAACCCATGCTGTTCGCAGCCTGTGACATTGCCGGCGCGGCCGCGGATGGACAAATCGGCTTCCCGGCGCTGGCCGGAAAACCGTTGCTGCTGCACCGACGTCATATTGCCTTAATCACCCAGCAATGTCAGATGCAGGGATTTGATCCCTTGATTTTTTGTACCAGCGACGACACCTTGCAACTGCTGCGGTGGGCCGAAGCCGGGCTGGGCATTGCCGTTGTTCCCGAATCTGCCGGACGCTTTACCGCCGGACAGGTCCTGCATTTTTACCGGCCGTCGCCCAGCGCTCTGACGACAACCGGCGCTATCATTTACCCGCGCCATTTGCCTTTTTCTACGGCAGCGGCACATTTCATCCAAATGTTACAAACAAAAAGCAAAACGACCAATCCACAAAGCGTTCCAAACATTTTTTCTGCCGAAAAATGAAGTGACCTTACAATCCTCTATTTTGCCGCGCGCTGTAATTGTATTAATACAATTACGTTTTTTTGCCCGCATGGCCTTTTATTTAAAAACCGCCTGCGGTATACTACCTTCATTACATAAAAAAGAAGGTATTCTATGCGCGATCATTCGATTCTCAAAATGACATTAGCCGCCATGTTTGCGGCGCTGGCCCTGATTTGTTTTTCTTTTTTTCGCATTGAAATTCCTCTGGGCGGAGGCCTGCCGGCAAAAATCTACGTTGGTTCCGCTTTCATCATGTTGTCTGCTTTTATACTAGGCAGCCGTTACGGCGGCCTTACCGGCGCCGTGGGGCTGACCATCGGCGACTTACTGGCCGGTTATACCACCTCAGCCCCACCAACATTTATCGCTAAACTCATCTTTGGCCTCGCCTGCGGGTTCATCGCGCACCGTCTGCTGCATCTTTCTTATACGCAGACAAAAAAATCCATGTACACCCATGCGTTCATTGCCGGACTATTGGCCAGCGCCGTCAATATCATCACGGAACCCTGGATCCGCTGGGCCTTTAAAGTTTATATTCTTGGCTTTCCCGAGCCCATTGCCTGGATCTCCGCTCTTAACTGTGCGGTTGCTATGGCCGTCAACACTATCCCTTCATCGCTTTTAGCCGCCCTGCTTTATGGATTGGCGCGGACAAAAATAGTAAATAATTTTGACCTGTCGGACAACCGCTCCCGCCCCTGAATCCCGCCCGCCGAAAATTTCCTTCCCAACATACAAAGAGGACATCCTTTTTCTCAGCGTTTGCTGATGCAAAAGGGATGTCCTCTTTGTATATTGATCGATCAGCAAAGCGCCCATTCTGAGAGAAATACCACGACACAACAGGCTGCCGACACCATGAAGAGACTCGCCCCATTCCAAGCCAGCCAGATACCAGCAGCCAGAGCCAGCGCACCAGCCAGCGGCGTCTGCGTCGCGTCCAAAATCGCCGGAAAGGTCATAACCGCTAAAGTAGCGTAAGGAACATAAAACAAAAATGAACGCAAAAAACGATTCTTGATCTGGCGGCGAATCAGCGTCAGCGGCAGCACCCGGATAGCAAAGGAAACCGCCGCCATAACGGCCAGATATCCATAAATATTATGCTCCATGATTTTCCTCCTTTGCGGACACCGGGAATAACCAGGCTGCCGCTCCTGCCAGAAGCAGCGTCAGTCCGATGGTGCGCGTCCCACTGGAAACCGTCGAAATGAACGGCAAATGCACCGCGGCGAAACTAGCCGCAAAGCTCAGTCCGACCAGCCCGGCCACAATCCGGCTACTGCGAGCCGGCGGAATGATAACCCAGAGAAACATTCCATAAAGAGCGACGCTCAATGCACTCACAACGGCAGGCGGCATAACATTGCCGGCAATTATGCCCAGCGCTGTACCTACCGACCAGCCCGGCAACGCCACCAGCATCGCGCCGTAATTATAATAAGGATGCACCTGTCCCGGTCTGGCAATCGTGATGCCAAACAATTCATCCGTGACATCAAAGCCAATGAGCAGCCGCTGGTATAAAGGCGCATCCGGCGCAAACTTCTGACTCAGCACACAGCTCATCAATAAATACCGCGCATTAGCAATAAAAGTAATCAGCGCGATTTCCCAGTAAGACGCCCCGGCGGCAATCAGCATAAAGCCGGCGTATTCCCCGGCGGAAGCATTGTTAAAAAAACTGGCTAAAAAACCTTGAAAGGGCGTTAGTCCGGCCGTATGCGCCGTAATTCCCAATGTGAATGAGACCACCAGATAGCCGAGCGCAATCGGCATCCCATCATGCATCCCCGACCGCAAAACCGCTGCGTCTGATTGCAATATTCCCTTATTATCCGCCTCGGATCTCAATGTACCCGCAGCTATTTCTTCCGCCATATCGGTTGTCTCTCCTTTTTTGTCTTGTAATCTTTTATTTTACCGGCAAGCTTGTTATTTGTAAAACGAATATTTATAATAAAAATATAAGAAAATCTGATGGGTGGTGTATTCTATGTTCTCTCGTTATGATATTTTTTGCCAGGTCGTCGAAAGCGGCAGTTTCACCCGGGCTGCCGAAGCTATGGGATATTCACAAAGCGCGGTGAGCCAGTCGGTTCGCTCTGTTGAAGAAGAACTAGCCACGACGCTGCTCAACCGCAGCAAAAACGGTCTCACTTTGACGGCCGACGGCGAAACCTTTCTCCCCTATATCCGAGGCATATGCAGCGCGGAAAAGGCGCTCAGCCAGAAACAGCGGGAACTGCAGGGACTGGAAAACAGTGAAATCCGCATTGGCACCTTTACCAGTGTGAGCCGCAATCTGCTGCCGCCGTTGATGCAAAGTTTCAAGCAGCAGTATCCCGGCGTCCGTTTTGTTCTGCAGCAGGGAGAATATACCAGCATTCGGCAGTGGGTGCTGGAAGGCAGCATTGATTTTGGCTTCGCCAATGCGCAAACCGTAACCGGCCTGACCGTGCGTCCACTCTGCCGGGATCAGATGATGGCAGTGCTGCCGCTCGGACATCCGCTTGCCCAGATGGCGGCTGTCACGTTGCAGCAATTGGCGGCCGAGCCTTTCATTCTGCTGGATGAAGGCGAACGCAGCGTCCCTATGGACGCTTTTGCCCGCCGTGGCTTAAAGCCGCGTATCGAATACACCGTATATGACGACTACACCATTCTCGCCATGGTACGTCAGGGCCTCGGCGTATCAATTCTCTACCGGCTGGTACTATCCGGCTTTGAGCAGGACCTCATACTTCGTCCGGTGCAGGAACCCTTGGAACGCACGCTGGCGCTGGTATGGCGCAACTGGGAAACGCTGCCGCTGGCCGCCCGCCGCTTTGCGGAATTCATCCGACGGGAATCGCCTGTTATCCTCACCCCACTGGCAGCCAGCGGTCTGGCCCGAATATAACAAAAAATTGATTTTATTTTTTCACCGGCTTGTTCTGCCGTCCTCCGGCACGCTATAATAAATTTAGACAAACTTGCTGCTATTCTATAATAAAGGAGCTGATTCCATCATGGAATCCTGGTTATTTTATGCATTGCTTTCCGCCTTGAGCGCCGCCCTGGTCTCGATCTTTGGTAAACTCGGGCTCAGCGGCATGGACAGCAACGCCGCTACCGCTGTTCGTTCCATTATCATGGCCATTTTTCTTGTCGGCGTTGTCGCCGCCCAGGGAAATCTGGGCCGGCTGCCGGAAATTGTAACCGATCGCCGCGCTTTGCTGTTCATCGCCCTCAGCGGCATCGCCGGCGCCACTTCCTGGCTTTTCTATTTTCTGGCCCTCAAAACCGGCCAGGTATCACAAGTAGCGCCGATTGACAAACTCAGCGTGGTTTTTTCCGTACTGCTGGCCATTATTTTTTTTGGAGAGCGCGTCAGCGGCATCCATGCGCTGGCCATCTTTTTGATTGCCGCCGGCGGACTTATGCTGGCTATTTTTTAAAGCGAGGTGCGAAACATGAAAAAGCAATTGCTTTCTCTGGGCCTCTGTCTGGCGCTGGGCCTTCCTTCCGCAGCAGCCTGCACAACCATGCTGGTTACGCCCGGAGCTTCTGCGGACCACAGTATGTATGTAACGCATTCCAACGATGCCGGACTCTGCGATCCCAGTATTGTTTACGTGCCAGCTAAGGACCATCCGGCCGGCAGCGTTCGTCCTGTCTATCCTTCCGCGATTGCCGAAGACGAACTTCCGTCCCACAACTGCTATATGACGCCCAGACTGGTTGCCCCAGAGCGGGCTCCCGGCTATGATATACGTAATGAAAAACCAACGCTGCCGCTGGGATGGATTCCGGAAGCATCGCACACATACGCTTACATTGACAGCGATTACGGCGTAATGAATGAATACGGCCTGATGCTCGGCGAATGCACGAACCATTCCCGCTTTGAGAGCATGCCGGCAGCCCCAGGAACCGGCCTTTTCTATTCTGCCGAATTAGGCCGGATTGCTTTAGAGCGCTGCCGCACGGCCCGGGAGGCCATACAGCTGATGGGATCGCTCATCGACGAATATGGTCTTTACGGCACCGGAGAGACCCTGCTGGTAGCGGATCGACAGGAAGGCTGGGTTTTGGAGATGCAGCCGGCGCCTGCCGGACGGGCGCTTTGGATTGCCCAGCGAGTGCCGGACGGCGAATTTTTTGTGGCGGCCAATCAATTCCGCATCCGAGACATTACCAATGACCAGCCTGACCTGATTTTTAATCCCGAGCTTCCGGAAAGATTGGCCGCCTTGGGCTGGACCGTACAAGATCCGACCACAGGAAAAACCGATTGGCAGCGCTCTATTGGCGGCGCGGAAGATTTCCACCCTTATTTTTCATTGCGACGCGTCTGGCGCGCGCTGAGTCTCGCCGCCCCTTCGCTTCATCTGCCGTCCGTGGTAAAGGATGCCTACTCCCGTGCTTATCCTTTCGCCGTGCGCCCGGATGTCCCGCTAAAGCTGACGGATTTGATAAAAATGCATCGGGATGTATATGAAGGCACCGCCTTTGATATGACTAAAGGACCGGGGGCCGGCCTCTATGGCTCGCCTTATCGTTACGGCGACGGAACCTGGCAAAGGGCCATTGCCTGCCGGATCACCGGTTATACCTGGATTGCGCAGAACAGCGCCGCCTTGCCTGCACCGATTGTCTGGCTCTCCTTGGGAACACCCCGGGAAAGTCCCTTTGTACCTTTCACAGCAGCCCCGCTTCCCGAAGGCTATGAACAGGTGGATCGCCGACAATATGATCCGGCAAAAGCTTGGTGGACCTATCTGCAAACCGCCGAATTGATGCAGAGCCGGCCGTCGGCAATCGGCCGCGACGGCTTGCGGGCGGCTATGGCGGCAGAAACCTCCGCCCAAGCGCTGTTGGCCGCCAGCCAGGGTATTTCTCCCGAACTTTTCGCCGAACGCTTGCGGCAAAACGCCCGAGCAACGGAAAAAAACTGGAAAAATCTCTATGGTGAACTGCTGGTAAAATATAATCAAGGGAAAAATTCTCCTTATGATGAAGCTCATCGTCCCAAAAATGACCGTTTAATGCATTATTAACACGCTAAGCCGAATGAAGCCCCCTTTGGGGCTGAAAAAATGCTTTCTGAAGCGAAGCGGCAACACATCGTGCTGCCGCTCCGCACCGGAAGCATTTTTTGTTTTCATAGCTCTCTGCCAAAAATTTTTAACCGACCGATAACGCCGGTTTTTTACAAATCACATAAAATACCTGATATGTCGCCGGAATCTGTCCCTGCCAGGCGTACGTCTCCGTATAATACTTCATCATATCGGCCATAACCCGGCGGCTGACTAAAGTCTTACCGCTGCCCGACGAATTGTTCGCGCCGACTTTTTTCACACTGTGCAGGAAATCGCGCACGGCCGGAAAATATTCTTTATATTCCCGCTCCTCACAACAACTAGAGAAGCCTGCCTGCGCGCTATAAGCCAACAGTTGTCGGTCCGACAAAAAAGCCGGTCCGTTCTGCCATTTCCCTGGAATATGATGCAAGGACAACGCCGCCTGAAACGATGCATGCAGCTCAAAAAACGTTTCCGGGCCAAACGTGGCAAAAACCAAGCGCCCCCCCGGGCGCAGACTATCATAGATTCTTTGAAAAGCAGCTTTGGGATTTACAAACCATTGAAACGCTGCATTGGATATCACCAGATCATATTCGGCTTGCTCCCGCAGGGCTTCGCCATCTTTAACGGCAAATTGCAGCTGAGGACAACCGCCCAGCCGTGCCTGTGCCGCCGCCAGCATCCCCGAAGAAATATCACTGGCTAAGATCGTCGCCTGCGGCAGCGCCGCCGTCAGCAACTGCGTCAAAAATCCCGTGCCGCAGCCAATCTCCAGCACATCCTGCGCGGCTTTTGCCGGCTCCATAAAACGCATCAGCTCCTGCGCCATACTTTTTTGCACACAAGCATACATATCGTATGCAGCGGCCGCCTGAGAAAAATGCCGTTCCATAATCTGCTTATTGATCATCGATACCCGCTCCTTCAAAAATCAATTTCCGACAGAGCTCCGGCTGCGTATAAAAAGGAACATGGCCACAATCCGGCAGACAGATCAGTTCGGCCGCAGGCAAATGCTCCGCTAAATATTCTCCCGCAGAGAAAGGGCAAATCGCATCGGCAGCGCCATGGATGACCCGCACCGGCAGCGTAATATCCGGCAGCAGGCCGCGCAAATCCCGTTGTTCCAGATACTCCAACCCCGCCAGCAGCGCTGCCGTATTCTGGACCATCGCGCCGCTTTTCACAAAATTCTCAGCTGCCGTCTGTTCACCAGGAGCAAACATCTGCTGATAAAAATTCAGCTGCGCCTGACAGAAATCACGCCTGACCCTACGGGCCAGCTGCCGGACAATGGCCGGCGGCAGCCCGGCAGCATAATGCTCCGTCAAAGTAAACCGCGCTGTACTGTCGAGCAATGTCAGTCGTTTCATTTGTTCCGGATGGCGCGCCGCCAGTTCCAGCGCCAACATACCACCCATAGACCAGCCAATGACATGCAGCGGGCCGCTTTCTTTTGCCAGCGCCGCCATATATTTTTCCAGTTTTTCCAACTCCACTCCTGCGGTGAAATCAAAAAAGCGGCAATCCTCACCTGGATGTAAAGAATTCCAGACCCTCGCTTCTGCCGCCCAACCATTAATAAATAAATGCACTGCTATCCCCCACAATTGTCAACCATATTTTATGTAAAGGTTAACAATTGGATTATAGCACGCACCTAAATGAAAAGCAATCATCCCAGAGAATCAAACCCGAAAACAGCAGCTACCCCAAAAAAGCTTCTCCACCGCCAACACCAATTGCGGTAAAAAAGCTTTTTACGGCCATTACGGCCTTTCGTTCCTGAACGAAAATTTTATTTTAAATACGTATGCAAATTTTCACGAAAGACCAGCGCAAGCTGATCCAGCAAAGCATAGCGCTTGCGATACAAATTCCGTTTTTTTGATTTTACATCTTCGATCGCTTTGCGGCAATCAGTCAGCGGCAACTCATAAAAACGCGCATCCGGCAAAACATGCCCACCTGACTCCAGCCAGAATTCATCCAGCGATGTTTTCAGCTTCCGGTCCATCCGCACATGATTGTTCGTAAAAAAGCCCTCATTGCTCACGGCATAAATATGCTCTAAGCCCAGTTCCTGGGCCAGCAATTGCATACCATACAGCATGAGATTCTTCGTCCGGCAGCCGAAAAATTCCTTGGTCAGAAGATGAATCGTATCCTCGCCGTTCTTACTGCCCTGCAGAGCGCCAATGCGCAGACAACGCTGCCCTCCCGCCGTAATGCCCAACAAAAAAGTGATGTGATAAACGCGCGCGCCATCCAGCATCAAATCCAGCGTCATCAAGCCTTCCTTGCGGTCCACATAAAAAAAATCCAAGCCAAAGTTCAGATTCCCGCCGGCAAAACTTCCCTGCCAAAGAACCAGCCGTCCGTCATAGTAAATTGTCTGTAATACCGGAAAGAAAAAATGCTGCTGACAAAAAGAAAAATGATCCTCTATCAACTGGCGCCGTTCCCACAGAGTTGAATTGTGATAAAAAACATGCCGCAGCAGCTGCTCATAAAAAATAGCATTCCCGCTTTCTAATTTTTGTAAATCAGAAAAGGCGGCAAAAAAATCTTTAAGCTGCAAAACCACCTGAGAACTGTTCAGCGCCCTCACCCAGAATACAAACAACCGTTGCAGATTAAAATCCGTATGATCCCGATGATGATAAATCCGATTCCCTAAAACAATAATTTCACGCAAAATTTCTCCTCCAGCCTGACCCGGCCCGCTACCCCCAAAAACACCCCAGCAGCGTGTAAAAAGAACGCCGTCGCATCCTGTATCCGTTTTGGCATTTTCAGCTGCAAAAAGACGTCGCTGCCGTCACTCCAATAAATAAACAAAAGGCTGCCGTTGCCGCTATTGCCCCGGAAAAAATTCACCAATCTTTTTGCCAATCCGGATTATAGTGATATCAACATACCCCTGACAAACTTCTATTATAAAGAGGTTTGAAAAAATTATCCAGTTTTTTCTACATTTCATAGGAAATTTTAATTAATCATGCGGCTGTTTTCTATTTTACTAAGCTTCCAAAAGCTGAAAAAAATTTATTGATTTCAATGCAATAAAATTGCCGCCTCAACCTAAAAACCTACGGCCTGCCGAAAAAAAAGCTCGCAGGAAAATTTCCCTGCGAGCCACAAAAACCAACTCCGCGCAAGCGGCCATTGGCACCTTACACATTCGGCGCCGGAGCAGCATAGGCTCGGGACGCCAATTCCGTGTTCAGCAAATACAATCCGCGCTCATCTTTACCGAACAAAGCATATTTTTTGACCAGATCTTCAATATTTTTTTCTTCCTCGCCTTGTTCTTTGACAAACCAATCCAAAAACTGCTGGGTGCGAAAATCTTTTACCTCTTGCGCTTTTTCATAGATCTTATGAATGGACTTTGTAACCGCCAATTCATGCTGAAAAGCCGCCTGCAAAGGCTCGCCAAACGCGTCAAAATGAACCGAAGACGCTTTGATATCCTGCAGCGCCAGTTTGTTCCCATTAGCAAGCAGATAATGGACAAACATCATGGCATGATCCCGCTCTTCCTGCACCTGGACATAAAACCAATTGGCAAATCCATCCAGATTTTTATCGGCATAATATCCATAAATATCCAGATAAAAATAGGCGGAATACCATTCCAGATTTACCTGCTCCTGCAATAAGTCAACAATTTTTTTCTCCAACATCATGGATCGCCTCCCGTACGTCAGAGTTCCGTTTTCCACAAACCATGCAAATTACAGTATGCATATGCCGCAACCGGAGCCTCTCCCTCAGGAAGAGCAAAAACAGCCTGCGGTTGATCGTTTAGAGTCAGGCATTTATATTGTCCGCCATTTGTCGTATGGAGATAAATCCATTGAATCAAATGCTCCGCCGTCATTGGATGTGCAACACTACCTACTTTAACCGTAACCGAACCGGCTTTTTGCTCAATGACCGGCACATGTTTCTCTTTGGCAGCATCGACGGTATTGGGAACCAACTCTTCCATAGGCTGTCCACAGCACGTCAAAGTGCCGCCGCCATCATGGATACGCATCACGATATTCCCGCAAACCCGGCAAACAAACAACTTGGAATGTGACATATAAACTCCTCCTTATTGAATAGAATACTCTCATACAGCAATTATATGATTTATACGAATATTTTGCAATGCATTTATATAAAATTTCTCCCGAGGCCATTCTTCACTCATGCTGCAAACTAAACCGATAAAATTTAACCATCGTACCGCGCGGATTCACGGCGGTTCCTTCGGCTGCCGGCGGCACGGCATTCCCCGCCCGGAAATAATAGCGCCGCCCGGCAAAAGCCTGCGGAATCCTTGCATCGGTATTATGCCCGTCCACATTCACGGTAACTTCATTCTCGCTCAAAAACAGCGTATAGGAAAAATGCTTGCCCACACTGACCTTCCCTGCAGGGATTAATACCGGCGCATCCGTCGGATTGCCAGTATACATCTGCAGCTGCAGACTGCCATCGCCCTTATAACAAAGCTCGCAAAGCGGTTCTTGCTGCGGCCAGCTCTGCCAGATGCCGGCAATAATGACCTGCTCTGCCAGCTGCGGTATCTGCACTTCCGCTTCCAGACTATGACGCCCATACGCCAGCCAGCCGTCCGTAACCTCGCGAAACTCTGTCCTGCCGCTGACGGGAACCGGTGTATCCTCAGGCTGCGGCAGCAGCAAAATCATCGCGCCATCCAGCGAATTCGTATAAAAACGTTCATCCGTAAACCCCTTCGCGCCGGCCAATTCCGTCGCGGAAACCGTTGACACCGCATCCGGAGTCTGCCCCGGCAAATACAAAGTCCAATTCGTAAGATCAAAATTACCGCCGGGCGCAACCGCCGGATTCAATTCAGACTTTGACCACATAGGCTGCATGACAAAAAGGATGATAACTCCCAACAATAAAAGCATTTTTTTCGACTGCATGATGCGCCTCCCTGCTCCAGGCCAAGCCAGACAAACGCCTGATCATGGATTTCAAATTGTGTCTCTGCCTGTATTATAACACACTTTATGCGCAATGACTTTCCTGTGCTGTTAATCTCCGTTACCTGCCCGCAGATCAATGAAAGTTTCCGTTCAAACGAGAGCCGGTATTTTTTAACATCTTCACTTTAAGAATCATCGTCAAACATGCATTCAGATAATGGGCAATCGGATACGCCCAGATCAATCCCATCATTCCCCAAAAATGCGGCAAAATGAGCAGCAGCGGTATACAAAACACGCCCTGCAGGCTCACGCTTAAAATCCCCCCGGCCTTACCGTTGCCAATGGAGAGAAAAAGCATCATATAGACCATTTCAAAACCAAATACCAGAAACCCCAAGCCATTGGCCCAAAGCATATCGGCTCCTGTCTGCAGAACCATACCATTCCCGGCGCTGAAAGGCGCCATAATCCTTGCGGGAAACAACAGCAAACAGCCGGCCGCCAGCGCGCAAAACGCCGTGGTCCAGCAAAGCGCCGTATGCGTAGCCACCTGCAGTCGATCATATTGCCGCGCGCCATAATTATAGCCGGCAAACGGTCCATACCCGCGCAAGAAGCCAAACACGACAAAAAAGCCCAAGGGAAGAATACGATTTACGGCGCCAGCCGCAGCGACTACACTATCGCCATAAACTGCCGCGACAATATTCATGAGTCCCAGGGTTGTGCTTTGTAAAAATTGACTGACAAACATCGGAATACCGATTTTTAAAATCTCCCGGAAAATTTTTGCTGATGGCAAAAAGCATGACCAAGCATACGTTAAAACGCCCTGCCGGCTTAAAATAAAACGCCCGAAAAAAAGACTGGTCGCTAAAATAGAAACTACCGAAGCCCAGGCCGATCCGCTGACGCCTAACCCCATTTGATAGATAAACAGCGGATTCAACAACATATTAAGGACACTGCCCAAAATCATCGCCAGCATAGGAATCCGGGTAATCCCTTCCGCAGCCGCCAGTTGATCGACAATCAGGTTGAAGGTATTAAACACCGCCGCCAGCATAAAAACTTTTGTAAATTCCATCGCATAGGGAAGCGTTGCTGCGCTCGCTCCCAACAGCGACAAAACCGGTTCTAAAAACGAAAAGACCAGCAGCATAAAAACCACGCCGGCCGCCATCCCGCTGTAAAGCGCCGTCGCTGCCACCCGATTCGCCAGCTGCAGCTGCCCGGCGCCCAAAAGCCGCGATACATAAGAAGCCGCGCCGCAGCCAAAAGTCATGCCAATACCAACCAGCAACAAAATGAGCGGAAAGGCCACGGATACGCCCGCCATAGGACTGCTTCCCAGCCGACTGACAAAAAAGCCGTCGACAACGTTATATAAAGCGGAAATCAACATCCCCATCATGGTTGGTAATCCCAGTTTCCAAAGTGCGGTCGCAACCGGCCCTTTTTGCATAAGCAAAATCTGTTCACTTTTATTCACCGCATTTCTCCTTCCCTTCGCCTGACCGGAATCCATATTTCGCTGCTATACGCTTCATCTCTCACATTTCCCCGGCCATACCATTCGATACTTGCCGCCATACTGATTTCATAAGCAGGATGATTGGGCATCCATTCTCTGAAAATCCGCGTGTTAAGCGTTTGGATAGCTGCCGGCAAAGGACCAGCCGCGCGAAATTTTGCCCATTCCATTGCTGGAAAAGCAATGGAATGCAAGCCTTTCACTTCCGCCGCCTCTTCAGGGCAGCGTCCGGCAATCAGATAACGAAATTGCCCCTTATCCGGCAAATCATCCAGACAAACTCCATACTCGCCGATCGTATGCGCAGCAATCAACCGCTCGGTCTCATTTTGCGGCTTGGCCGCCAAAGATAACAAGCTGCCATACTTTTTACAAAACGCATCCCAAAATACCGGTATGTCCTGATAGGCCGAAGCCATGGCCACATTTTCTGAAAAACCGATCAGTCGAAATGCCGCCATCTTTTCCACCACATAGTCCATGTCATCCCCACCTTGAATTGTGATTGAGATTTTCAGCGGCAAAAATACCCGCAGCTTGTCCGGATGTTCCCGCAACTGTACCGGAGACAATCCGTGAAACCGGCTGAAAGCTTTTGTAAAACTATCCGGCGTACTGTAACCATAGCGATAAGCAACATCGATGATTCTGCTCTGCCCTGACAAAACCGTCAGTGCCGCCAGATAAAGTCTCCGGTCCCGCACATATTCCATCCAGGAATACCCGGTAATGACCTGAAAGGCCCGTTGAAAATAATACGGTGACATGCGGGCTGCATCCGCAAGATCTTCCACCCGGATCTCTTCCCGCAGATGAGCCTCCATATAAGCAATAGCCTGCTGCATACTATTCATCCAATACAAATTTTTCACCCCTTATCAGAATACAGAGAATCTCCTCATCTGTCTTGTCAATTTTCCATCCTATTTGTCAATAAAAAAATAAGCAGTCCGCAGAGAACCGCGAACTGCTCAACAGAAAATGCAACCGGCGTCACGACCGGCTTATTGTCCCAATGGAAGCAGCGGAACAAAAAACCGCCATTTCCTGCGCCAGCAGCAAAAACACCTTGGCCAAAAGATAGCCGTCTGCCGCCGCATGATTCAATCGTACGCTTACCGGCATGAGCAACCGGCCGTTTTCCGGCCGATAACGCCCCCAATTCACAATGGGCAGCAAATAGAGATACCCATCCGGCAGTTCCACATGCAAAGCGTCATACGAGAGCCAGGAGATATACGAAGCGTCAAACCAATTCGGATGATTCTCCATATCCAGTCCATACTCCCGCCGCTGCTTTGCCTGAACAATATCAGCGATACAAGCCGCATAAAATGCCGGGTAATCCTCCTGATACTCCGTATAGACCGGTGAACACGTTTCCGTATCTTCATGAAAAATATACTGCACCGGATTGATCTGATCGTAAACAATCACCTGCTGTGTCTGCCAAAGATAACTCATGCGGTAATCTTCCCGGGAATTCAACACTTTTGCCAGCACGTAAAGAAAATTAACATAAAACTTCGTCTCCGTACGTTGAGAAAACGCTGCCAAATCAGTCACATCCAGCCGGCTGGTCATTGAAATGGAACATTTGCAATCGGCGGAAAAATGCCGAAATACGCCGCGGCGATAATATTGATCCATATCGAGTACTTTATAATTCATTCTTTTGCCTTCTTTGCCGTAAAATTAAATAATCGTCAGCAGCAAAGCCAGACACCAGCAACGCTAAACCGCTTCATGCCGCCGTCGCTGTTTCAGCTTTGCATGAAGCCTTTGCAATACAAAGAATCATTTCCTCCCGCCTTTCTCTTCCCCGCCAGCCGCTACACGAAAAGACATCATCTACTCTGACACTTTCCATAACCCATGCCGGCTGCAGCCTGCATAAAAATTTCAAATATTAATATAACATAATTTGCAATAATAAAAGCGCAGGCAACTTTATTTACTTTTTTGGATTGCTTTAATCTTTTCTTCGGCCTCAAGTGCGCGAAGTTTATTTTCAGCACTTTTACGTTGAAATACCGCAGAAAAATAATCTTTACCAATATCCACGCGTAACAACGCCAATATATTTATAAAGCTCAAAACTGTCACGATTAACATAGTCGTTATTTCATCGGAATGTATATTTGCCGAATACAGTGAATATATCATAAATAGTAAAAGCATGACGCTAGCAACAATCGAGATATAACGAAACATAATACTACACACCACCCTATTTACATTTTTTCTTTTTTGGGACATATAAAATAACGCGGCAGCTAATAAACATAAGAAAATCGCAATTGCTAAATGATAATAAAATGATATCTTAATTTTTAATTCTATATCTCCTATTTTTTTCTTTACCTCGTCATCAGCGACACTTGCCCCAGTCTTTGTATCAATATAAACCGGACCATTCCATGAGGAATGCTCTTCTATGCCCATAGCTTTGCCATAGCGATTATTGAATATACTAATATTATTATTAATTTCTATGTAATACGAAGGAACTGTTTTATTATTTTTATCTGTATAAAATTTTTTTCCTGCAAAATAATGAATATAAAATGGTGATACAAATTCATCCAATCGTTTCATATCACATGGTTCTATAGTTTCTTTACCACGTTTGATTGCAATCTCTACAGCTGCTTTGGTGACAGGCTGACCGTTTTCTTGTCTATAATATGAACCATCAGGAGCTTTTATGACTGTTGCGCTTACCGAAGAGCATATTGACAACAAGAATAAAAAGATTGCAACAATACATTTCATTTTAGTCATCATCCCTTTCTAAATTTGGCAAAGATCGAAGTACCTTATCTACAAATTTGAGACAAACAAAGCAATATTCCCTCCGTCAGCAGCATGAACGGACAAATCACCTTGAAGAATACATCCGATATCGGCGCCCAAAAGTTCAGATAATCCCGGCAAAAGAGCCACATCCGGGTATCCCAGACCGCGCTCCCATTTGGAAATCGTCCGATCACTAAGATGCAGACAACTCGCCAGCGCTTTTTGCGTAATTTTCTTTTCCAAACGAAGCGTCCGGATCATCTTCCCTGCTTTTTCACAATCCATAAGACTTTCCCCCCTTGGCTTCCAGTGTACGCAAAAATTGTCGCTCTGACAACCAACGCTCCGTAGAATCGCCGCTGCTCACTCTCTGCTGCTCTTAGCGACTAACGGTCCGCAGCTTCCTGCGCCAGCTTCTCACCCAGCTTACGCGCCGCCTGACAATCTTTAGGAAACTGCTCCTCATAGCGGTGCTGCTTATCCGCAGCCGAAAACCGACTGGATTCATACTGCGTATAATCGGAAAACTGGCGGGTATCATAGGAATACAGAACTTTTGGCTCTATACCGAGCACTGCTTTGGTGAAAAAATGATAAATCTCCCACTTCTGCTCCAGCTCATACGAACGAACCTGCTCCTCCGTCATATTCATCGTATAAATAAAACCCGTACCAATCTTCTTGGGAAAAACCGAAGGCACCGCATCACTATAAATCGTTCCCGGATATAAAAAACGTTCCATACAAGCCGACATTCCTGAACTAAGATTCATCAGATAAATAGGCGATCCAAAAAGGATTACATCCGCTGTCTGCATTCTCTCCAGTACCGGACTCAATTCATCCCGCATCGCACAAACACCATGCGGGATCCCCTTCTTTTTACAGGAAAAACAACTCACACAGCCGCGATAACGAAGATCATATAAATGCACCAACTTGGTCCGAGCCCCTTCAGCAGCCGCTCCAGCCAGCGCCTGTTTCAGCAACGTTGCCGTATTCCACTCCCGGCGCGGACTGCCATTAATAGCCATGACATGCAAAATATCACCCCTGCCGATAGCAATAAAATTCCCCCGCCTCATATACATAGAGAACTCATTTACTCTTTACGCACCTCTTATCAAGACGGCCGCAGCAAAGCTGCCAAGTGATTCGGATTAAAATCCTAATGGCTCTTCGATTAAAATAACTTCCATTGCCATATGATTCATTTTCCGCCAATAAATGGTCTGTGCATTGCAGATACGCTGCGGACTGCGACAATCATAACAATGATCCTGCCGAACAGCGCAGGGCGTTTTATAATGATGCCGGGCAGCATTCAGCGGCGCAGCTTCATTTCTGGCCCGCCACACCGCCTCGTCCAGCGTGGGCGCAATTTTATTGCTGCCGACGACAAAATATACCTTTTCATGGCCGAAAAGCGAACCGGCTATCCGGTTGCCCGTCCCGTCAATATTAACCATTTCACCGGTTTCCGCCATACCGTTAACCGAAGTAAAAAAGATATCGGTCAGCAGGCATTTTTTTGCTGTCGAAAAAAAATCCATGCCATCCCGTGGATGCTGGGGATCATAAACATCATTATGCCGAGCCAACAGCGCATACAAACCTATGGAAATCAACGTCTCCGAATCGCCAAAACCAACCAAGCGGCCGTTTACTTTCTCATCCAAATAAGCTGCCGCTTCTCGACCGGTTTGAAAAGCAACCGCCTCATAACCCCTCGCCTGTAAAGCTAAAAGCACTTTTTGTCTATCCATGTTTAGCATCCCTCCGACAAAATTTGATCATAGGCCGCTTCTTCTATTATACTGCAAACTGTCCCTGCCGGTAATCCCCTTATCCCGCGGCAGCATCTCGCGCATCACAGCCGCGCAAAAGCGAGTTCAATCATCCCATGCCAAAGATAAACCGACTCCGCCTTCATATACAGGTAAATTTTTTGACAATTCCAGCTTGGCTGCTAAGTCTGTACAATGACAAACATAGACCGCTCCCGGCGATTGGCGGCGCAAATAACCGATCGTAGCCTGCAAATGTTCTTTGCTTGCTTGCAATAAATGAAAGCCGCCGATAATAGCCGCTATTCTTGTTTCGCCGCACACGCGCTTAGCAGTTTCGACGATATTGCAAATTCCGGCATGCGAGCACCCGGTCAGAATAACCAGCCCCTGCTCTGTACAATACGCCAGCGCCGAATCGTCCTTCACATAATCCGGCTGCCAGCCGCCGGCGGCATTCTGTATTTCCCCAATTGCGGCTTGTCCCTCAAAATCATTATACCGTCCGATTTCGCCCAAATATACCAGTCGAGAACTCAGCCACAGCGGTTCACGCGACATCTTAATCTGAAAACTTTTTTCTAAAACAGCTAGGGGAACCGGCAAACCAATATCCAAGCCATTTTCCCGCCGTGGCAAAAAAGCCTGCGGATGCGCCAGCAACTGCGGCTTTGTCATTTGCTGCACATAAAGCTTCTGCAGATAACGCAGCCCGCCGCTGTGATCATTATGTCCATGCGAGAGAATAACAGCATGCAGCCGCGTCAAGTCAATCCCCATCAGCGCCGCATTTTTCAACAAGATTGCCGAATAACCAGTATCAAACAAATAAACTTTTTCATCCGCTTCCATGTAAAAAGACAAACCCGGTTCGCCGAAATAATACTGATCGATAAACGTATAATTATCAACTAAAATTTTCAGCTTCAAGGAATTTCCTCCTCTTGTCTCCGCTCAAAAAAGCCCAACGCTGCCCACCAGAAAACAGCAATACTCAATGCCCCTTCTTTCCCAGCGGCAAACCTTGTGACAATACCAGACCAAACAGTGTAAGAACGATGCCCGCTGCCGACAGAACGGTAATTTTTTCATTCAGAATGACAACCGAACAGACCGTTGTAATCACCGGCACCAGATAAATATAAGCGCTTGTCCTGACGGCACCCAAAGTTTTGACACTGAAAGTCCAAGTAGCAAAGCACAACGCCGATGCGCCCAGTCCCAAGAAAAGCAGATTCGCCAGATTTACTGGATTCTGCAGGCGCTGCAGCCCCCAATGAAAATCGAACACATATAAGGCCGGCAGCATAAAAAGCAAACCGTAAAAAAAGATATGCCGGGTAGCCGCCACGGCCGAAAACCCAAAACCGGCAATTTTTCTTGTCAACACTGAATAAACAGCCCAAATCACCGCTGCCAGTACCGCCAGCGTATCGCCCAACGGATTGAACTGCAAATTAATAATGCCATTAAAAAAAATCAGACAAATGCCGGATATAGCAAAGACAAAACCCAGGAAAAACGACCAGTGCATACGTTCCCCCCGCAGCAGCCAACCGGCAAAAATTGCTGTAAAAAACGGCGCAATCGAAACAATCACGCCGACATTCGACGCATACGTATAGACCAAAGCAACATTCTCACATAAAAAATACAACGTTACTCCGCTCAGCCCGGCAGCGGCAAACAGCAGCTCCTGCCGCCAGGACAACCCCCGGATGCGCTGCGGACAAACACAAAACAAAGCCGCGAATCCCATCAAAAAACGCAAAAACAAAATATCGATCGGAGCAAAATCCTGCAGTAACACTTTGGTAGAAATATACGTCGTTCCCCAGATCAAAATTGTAAAAACAGCCGCCACATGTCCCTTTACCAACTCTTTATCCGCCAATGATAAGCTCCTTTCGCCTAAGTCATTTTCTTTTCTGCCCGGACTCCGCAGCCAGCTTCACCAAAGAAGAAAATTATGCTTATTATAACACATCAGACTCTTTTTGACTTCTCAAAATCATTTTTCTGTACTTAAAAACTTGACAATCAGAAAATAGTCCGTTATGATTTTAGTTAGCATATGCTAATCAATATAAGAACAACTGAAAGGAGTGTTTTATGAACCGACGCCATTTCATTTATTTAGCCGGGCTATTGTCGCTGGGCATTAGCTGTAGCGCTTTACCAGTGCTGCGAATGAAACCCGTGCTGCGCCTTAAAGATCCGGCCGGGCCGGATGACTTGCCGGCCCATATCTTCTATCTGGCCTCGCTGGCCCCCAGCAGTCATAATACACAGCCTTGGTTTCTTCAGCGGCAAAGCGAAAAAAGCTGGCTGCTTTCCTTGGACCAAAAGCGCTGTCTGCCCGCTGCTGATCCCAGCTGTCGGGAAATGTTTTTATCCTTGGGCGCCTTTATGGAAAATCTACTGCAAGCAGCGCCGCTATACGGCTGCGACGCATCCTACAGCGTAAGCTCCACATCCCCGCTACGCCTCCGGATTGGTTTGCAGCCAACCGGTTCTTTGCCTGATGAAACCCAATCCTGGCTGCTGAAACGGCGACGAACGCTGCGCCGCAATCTTTTGCCGTCGCCATTGACAGCCGCTGAACAATCCTATATATTGGGAGACGACAGATTATCCACTTTCTTTCCCCGCGCATCAACTGCCGGACAAACCATAGCCGAACTAACACGGACGGCCAATCAGAACCAAAGTCGGAATCCAGCTATTCAAGAAGAACTGAGTCGGTGGATTCGCTGGCAGCACGTTGATCAGCAGCGCTTTCAAGACGGCCTGTCGCCCGAAACGATGGAAATGGATTTTTGGTTAAAATGGCTGGCGGAATATTTTATCCAGCCTAAAGACGTACTTTCTTCCTTTTTTCAAAAAAGCAGTCTCGAACAAATTGAGACACAAGTAAAAGAAAGCGCCGGCTGGATTATCTGCCGCAGTTCCAGCGAGCAACCGGCCGATTTGCTGGAAACTGGTCGGCGGATGGAAGCCTTGTGGCTGCGCGCCGCAGCGCACAATCTAGCGCTGCATCCCATGTCGCAGGCACTGGAAGAAACCGGTTGCTGTCAACAGTTAGAAAAGACGCTGGCGCTGCCCAACATCCAATTTCTCGCTCGTATCGGCCATTGCGCCGCCTATCCGCCGCCGGTCAGTTTACGACGGCCGTTGAAAAACATCGTATAAAGGAGTTTTTCTCATGAACGCTGTACAGCTGATGATGCAAACCATTGACCGTTTATCGGAAACGATGCGGCAATCTATGCGCGAATACCGGGAAAATCCCGATTACAATGCACTTTTTTGTCTGACCATCACACAGCTGCATTACCTTCACAGTATCAAAGAACACCCTACCGTGACCGCCAGCGAATTAGCCGCGCTGTTTCATGTCCAAAAGCCCACCGTCACAAACATTCTGAGCCGACTGATCAAACAAGGCTATGTGGAAAGAACACAATCCGATGACGACCACCGCATCTTTTATCTTGCACTTTCTCCTTTGGGACAGCATCTTCTGCAGTTAGAAAATAACGGGTACGCCGCCTTCGCAAAAAAAACCGTACAAAAATTATCAAAAGACGAACAACAACAGTTAGCATATTTATTGACAAAAATGACGACGTCTTAAATTTTTTATAATAGTTAGCATTATCTAACTATAGATTGGAGATTATGATGAAAAAAATATTTTTTCTTATCCTTACAATGCTTTTACTAGCTACTCCGGTTCTTGCTTCCCCCGAAAAGCAGCCGGGTCTGCCGGCTGCCAACTGTGAAGTTTGCGCGCTGGATACGCTTGATTCCGGCCATGCCGTTAACGGTCAGACGGTGCGTTTCCGCCTTTGTCAGGACATAACGCTACCGCCGGACACAACACTAAAAGCCGGCGAGATTCTAACAGGAACCATCACGCAAATAGAAAAAGGCAGCGCTTGGGGCTGTCCGGGAAAATTAACCCTTCAGACACCACTTTCTAAAAACTCTCCCCTATACGGAAAAATCTCGCTGCGCGGGACCCCGCCAAACTTTTTCATTCAGGTTTCTCTGTTCGGCGTTTTTATAAAAGGAAAAAATGCCAAAATCATCACCGGAAAAAACTACCTTATGCAAATCAGCGGCAAATAATAACATTCCAAGCAAAGCAGCGCATAAAATATTTGGAAGAGACCACTTCGGCTGTTGCAGACCCTAGACTTATTTAGATACAATCTGCATCATAAAGGCTTCAATCTGCCGCCAGCCTTCTTCTGCCTGCTGTCGGCAATAATTTGGTCCCTCCGCATCGAGGAATCCATGCTCTGCCGGCAGCACAAGCGTCCGGACGCATTTTTTTCCTTTCATTTGCCGGATAAGCGCCATCACGGGAAAAGAATCATGTTCGGCAAATAACAAAAGGGTCGGACAAACCGGCTCAACCTCGGGGTAATCACGGATCCGCGATCCATAGCAGGCAATTACGCCATCGGCATGACCGAGCGCGCTGCAGCGCCAGGCCAGCGTACCTCCGACACTAAAACCTAAAATCAGCACCCGATCATAAGCCGCCTGCAGTTCTTCCAGTAAATAATCAATATCACGATAAACCTGAAAACCGATATTACGCTGAAAATAGGCATAAGCCGACGAAAGTTCAGAATAACCAAATGGCGGCCGCAGCCAAAGATTGGGGCAAAATACCGCCATCCCCATTTGACGATATTTTTCTTGGACTCCGACAGCAAAGGCATTGCAGCCATAAATTTCCGGTAAAATAACTAACGCCGTTTTGGGTATTGACAAAATGATTCCTCCTATTCGCATGACCGAGTCGGTTCCGCTGTTACTACATCCCCGACTGCCGGTAAAACAGCTTGCGCCGCCACCATAATCCGCGTAATATAATGGCCGGCATCGGCGCTGCTCATTTCGTCGACGATGCCCTCTTCATACGAATATGGCCCGGGCTGCAAATGATGCTGCGCCAAATAATCACGCAATAATGCATACGCGCCGGCAGTTTCCATATAATCGCCCTGAAGGTAAGTGACGGCATAACAGCCGGCCGGACGCTGACGGCGATACAGACTGGCCACATAACGCAAATTTTTATCCGTCTGGGTCATATAATAGCTGACGTCACTTTCATTGTCCGTCATAAAATCCTGTCGAGCCACCATCGCCCCCATAGGATAACCCGCGCTCAATTCTTTGTCCTGACAGTAACGCACATGTTGCGAAATAACTTTTTCTCTCATGGTCAATGAGCAGCCGCGCACCGATGCCGATTGAACAAAATCTGCAGCCGGTAAGTTTTCCAATGTCACCGTAGCACAGACCAGATTGCGTGAAAATATCAATAGCTGAATATTATTGTCTACCAATCGGCTCATGCGCTGATACCGATGGATTTCCTGCTGCAGCCATTTTTGCTGCCGATGCAGCAGCGCCGCATAGCTCTCCGGACTGCGTGTCTCCAGATACGCCTTGATCTGCGCCAGTGACAATCCCAATTGTTGCAGCGTGCGCAGCATATAAAAAGGATAAAGCTGCTGCGCCGAATAACAGCGATATCCATTTTCCGCCACAGAATCCGGCTGAAACACGCCAATGGCATCATAATAATGCAGCGTCTTTTTATTCACTCCCACCAACTGAGCAAATTCACCCGCGTGAAATGTAATCCGTTTCGCCATAGCGCGCCCCCTTGACTATCCAGCAGCTGGATACTTTATGATAAGTATAGCAGAATTTTTCAGGAAGGGCGACACCTATATGGAAACCATCATAACGCAAAAGACCAGTCGGACGAATCCGCTGGCGCAAAATTTTCAATTCTTATCCTTGCTGCGGTATGCAGCCCCCACAATTGGCACCATGCTTATTTTTTCTCTTTATACCGTCATCGACGGTATTTTTGTTGCCCGCTACGCCGGACCACAGGCCTTAGCCGCAATCAATCTTATTTTTCCGACAGTCAATCTCATTATTGGCATCAGCATCATGTTTGCAGCCGGCGGTTCTGCCGTTGTTGCCAAAACCTTGGGAGAAAAACACCCGCAGCTGGCATCCGAACGTTTTACCATGATTCTCTGCACCGCCACTTTGCTGGGATTCCTTTTAGGAACAGCCGGTCTGCTGGTGCGGGAACCTATGATCAACTGGCTTGGCGCTACGCCGGCTCTAAAAGCCGATTGCCAAGCTTATCTCACCCCCATGCTGCTTTTCGCCCCGCTGATGATTACCAAATTTCTTTTTGATTATTTTCTCGTGACTGCCGGACGGCCATCGCTGGGATTTCTGCTCTCAATTCTGAGCGGACTGATCAACGCCGGACTGGACTACGTTCTATTGGCAAAATGTGGCATGGGCATCAGCGGGGCCGCCTGGGCCACCGTTACCGCCTATACCATATCCTCACTGGCCGGTCTGCTGTTTTTTAAGCAGCCGCAGGCGCTGCTCCGCCTGCGCCGGTTTCATTGGGAGCCCGCCATACTAAAAAAAACCATTACCAACGGTTCCTCAGAACTAGTCAATCAGCTTTCCGTAGCCATCACGACCTACCTTTTCAATTTTTTCACTTTATATTACGCCGGTGAAGCCGGCATCGCAGCCATTACCATCATTTTGTACGCTGAACTGCTGCTCACCGGTATCTATGAAGGATTTACCTATGGCGTTGCCCCCATCTTTTCTTACTATTTTGGGGCAAGACACAACCGCGGCATCCGTCATCTGATGAAGCTAAGCCTGTTTGTCCTGGCCGGCGGCGCATTGTTTTCCTTTAGCGCCGCCCAGCTGCTGGCGCCGAGTCTCGTAGAAATATTTGTCCCAAAAAATTCTGTTGTTGCCCCCATGGCTACCAGCGGTCTGCTGCTGTTTTCACTCAGTTTCCTCGGCTGCGGTTTTAACCTCTTTACCTCGGGATTTTTTACCGCCCTTGGCAACGGCAGCTTATCGGCATTTTGTTCCTTTTCCCGCAACCTTGCCGGCATCAGTTTCTTTTTATTGCTGCTGCCCATGTATTGGGGCCTCACCGGCGTCTGGCTTGCCGTTCCGGCTGCCGATGCCTGTATGCTGCTGCTATCCGGTCGCCTGCTATGGAACTACTATCATGCGCATAAATTGTAAGCAGCGAAAAGATAGGCCGCATCACTTTGTTCCCTCGGCTCTGGGTTCAGAAATCATAAAGCTCGCGACCGCACCAAAAATAGCCGCAACCCAAAGAATTTGCAGCGCCGCGCCCATGCCCCATGCATCTGCCGCCCGGCCTACGACCGGAGCCATAAGTCCTCCCAGCGTTGTGCCCAGTCCCATGGTAACGCCGGAAGCAAAACCGACATTCTTCGCCAGATACGTCTGTCCTAGCACCACAATCGGACTGTATGGCGTAAAAATAGAAAATGCCACCGGTATCAGCAGCAGCATAGCCAGCCAGATATTCTGACTATGCGTAAGGAAAAACATCGCCGGCACCATGATGATAAAGGACAGGCGCATTACGCGCACAAACCCAAGCCGATCCGCCATAAGCCCCCCCACATAAGTAAACACTGCTCCGATGCTGAATAATATCGTCAGCGCCAGGCTGCCGGTCGAAGCGCTGGCGTGCAATTCCGTAATCCAAAAAATCGGAATAAACGAATTGGTGATTTTAAAAGCCAGCGAACGCACGGCAATGGCAATCGAAAGTTTCCCAAAAGAAACCCAGTCATTACGGCGCGAATCCACCGGATGCGCCTTCTGTTCAGCCGTTTCAGCCGTCGCTGCCTGCGCCAGCACCTGCGGCATAAAATAATACAGAACGCCGGCCAGCAGCACATTAACAATGCCAAACACAACCAATCCATGAATGTCAAACTCATAGGCACATAAACCAGCAACTAGCGGCCCCACCGCAAAGCCGACATTGCCGCCGACGCTAAAGCTGGCCAGCGCCTGCCCCTTATATTTGCCACTGATTTTATTGACCATCAATGCCGCTTCCGGATGAAAAATAGATGACCCCAGCCCGCTGAGCATCGAACAAACAAAAATCACCCAATAATTGGTTGTAAAAGCAATAACGGCCAACGTTAAACCACAGATCACCGGCCCGACCGACACAAACCATGGTTTTGATACCTTATCGGAGTAATAACCAAAAATAGGCTGTGAAATCGAAGCCAGCAGAATATTCGCAAAGATCAACGAGGCGGCATCCTGATAATTCAAATGGCAAACAGCGATAAAATACGGCAGCAATGCCGGAATAGCGCCTTGCGACCAATCGGTAGCAAAATGCCCCAGCGTAAAAAGATATACCAATGGATTAATGCGATTAATATTTTTCATAAAGATTCCTTCTATCTATAGGATATGATTATCATTATAGCACAAAAAAGTCCCGTGGACCGCCTTCACATAAAAAAGCTGCAGCTAAAAAATTAAAGCTGCAGCTTCTTTGCGCAAAACATTTTTTTACTAAACAAAAGCAAGCATCAGGCCTTGCCCGCCAGCTTTTTATAACTTTCGAGACGCATTTTTGCATCCTGCTCCGTCTTTTTATAAAGCTGATCGGCAATTTCCGGGAACGCCCGTTTCAGGGAAGAATACCGGACCTCGCCCTGCAAAAATTTCTGGAAGTCAGCCGTTGGTTCCTTGGAATCCAGCGAGAACGGATTCTGATCGGTACCGACCAGTTGCGGATTGAAACGATAGTTTGCCCAGTACCCGGCTTCCACCGCACGCTGCGATTCCAGCTGGCTCTTGCCCATACCAATGCGAATCCCATGATTGATGCACGGCGCATAGGCAATGATCAGCGACGGACCATGGTAAGCCTCTGCCTCAGCAATGGCCTTGAGCGTCTGATTCTTATCAGCGCCCATAGCGATCTGCGCCACATAAACATAACCATAGCTCATTGCCATCATCCCAAGATCCTTCTTCTTCGTCTTCTTTCCGGCTGCGGCAAACTGTGCCACCGCGGCTGCCGGTGTTGATTTGGAAGACTGGCCGCCAGTATTGGAATAGACTTCAGTATCCAGAACAAGTATATTGACATCTTCGCCGGAAGCCAGCACATGATCCAATCCGCCGTAACCAATATCATAGCCCCAGCCGTCACCGCCAAAGACCCACTGGGAACGTTTGACGAAAAAGTCTTTCTTAGCATAGATCTTATTCAAAAGCGCATCGGAACCCTTTTTCTGTTCCAACAAGCCAGCAAGTTTGTCCGCACGTTCACGCGTGCCGTCACCCTCAAGAACTTTTTCTTTCCATTCCTGCATCGCCGCCTGCAGTTCTGCACTGCCCTTACCTGCCGTCAACGCCGCTTCGACATCGGTAGTCAGCGCGTCACGGACGGATTTTGTTCCCAAAAACATACCGTAACCGTACTCAGCATTATCCTCAAACAAAGAATTTGCCCAAGCCGGACCATGCCCTGCGGCATTTTTCGTATATGGCATAGCCGGAGCAGCAGCACCCCAAATTGAAGTGCAGCCTGTAGCATTGGCAATCATCATGCGGTCGCCAAAAAGCTGCGTGATCAGCTTGACATAAGGCGTTTCGCCACAGCCGGCACAAGCGCCGGAGAATTCCAGCAACGGTTTTTCAAATTGGCTTCCCTTGACCGTCTTCTTATTCATCGGATTGGCCTTCGGCACCACATCATTGACGGCATAATTGAAGATTGACTGTTTATCAACCTGCGTCGCCAACGGCTTCATGACCAAAGCTTTTCCCTTTGGCGCCGGGCATACCTGCGCACAATTACCACAGCCAGCGCAGTCTAACGGAGAGACCGAGATAGTGAAGTTCAGCCCCTTCGCTCCCAAGGCCGGTTTAAATTCCATACCAACCGGCGCCGCAACTTTTTCTTCGTCGTTTGTCAAAATTGGACGAATGGCCGCATGCGGACAAACATAGGCACACTGATTGCACTGGATGCAGAACTCCGTCTGCCATTCCGGAACCTGAATAGCAATGCCGCGTTTTTCATAAGCTGTACCGCCGGACGGGAAGGTACCGTCTTCCATACCGCCCTTAAAGGTACTGACCGGCAGTTTTTCACCTTCCTGACGGTTCATGACATTTTGAATCTTCGTTATGAACTCCGGCAAATGATCAGCTGCAGCCGCCTTATCCCTAGCCTCTTTCCAGGCTGCAGGGATTTTGAGCTCCAACAGTGCGGCCGGATCCATCCCCTTGTCAATGGCAGCATTATTCATATCGACAATTTTCTGCCCTTTATTGCCATAGTCTCTGACCACTGCCGCTTTCAGATAGGCAACGGCCTTGTCAAGAGGAATGATATTAGCCAGTTTAAAGAAAGCCGCCTGCATGACCATGTTAAAACGACCGCCCAAACCCAGCTCTTGGGCCATTTTCACCGCATTGACCGTGTAGAAGCGGATTTCCTTTTCTGCCAGATAACGTTTCATCGCCGCCGGCAGTTTTTCTTCCAACTCAGCCTCGGACCAAGTCGTATTCAAAAGGAAAGTGCCGCCCTTTTTCAATCCGGCCAGCAGATCATATTTATCTACATAGGATTCCTGCGAGCAGGAAATAAAGTTTGCTTTATTAATGAGATAAGGCGCATGAATCGGCGCCGTTCCAAAGCGCAAATGGGACATTGTGATGCCGCCCGACTTCTTGGAATCATAGGCAAAATAAGCCTGCGCATACATATCAGTATTATCGCCGATGATCTTGATCGCGCTCTTATTGGCGCCTACCGTGCCATCAGAACCCAAACCCCAGAATTTGCAGGCCGTTGTGCCCGCCGGCGTAAGATCAACATCCTCGCGGCATGGAGCCAAAGAAAGATGCGTTACATCATCTTCAATACCAATCGTAAAGCCATTTTTCGGCGCTGCTTGAGTCAGTTCGCCATATACGGCAAAAATCTGATCCGGCGTAACATCCTTACCGCCCAGTCCATAACGGCCGCCGACAATCAATGGATGCTGCTCAGAGCTATAATACGCTGACTGCACATCGAGATAAAGTGGTTCGCCCAGTGCGCCAGGCTCTTTCGTGCGATCCAGCACCGCAATCTTTTGGACCGTTTTAGGCATAAACTGAAAGAAATACTGCAGCGAAAACGGACGATAAAGATGAACGCTCAGCACGCCGACCTTCTCACCGCTGGCATTCAGATAATCAGCAACCTCTTCCGCCGTTTCACATACCGATCCCATAGCGATGATGACGCGGTCAGCATCCGGCGCGCCATGATAATCAAATACATGATGCTCACGCCCTGTAATCTTCCCCAGCTCGGCCATTGCTTCCTCAACGAGTCCTGGAATCGCTTCATAATAATCATTGACCGATTCCCGTTCCTGAAAATAAATATCTGGATTCTGGTTCGTCCCGCGAATCACCGGATGATCCGGATTCAGCGCCCGGTGACGGAATTCCTCAACCGCATCCCAGTCAAGGATCTTGCCCAGATCTTCATAATCAATGACTTCGACCTTTTGAATCTCATGCGACGTGCGGAAACCGTCAAAAAAGCTGATAAACGGAACTTTCCCTTTGATGGCTACCAAATGCGCAACCGCCGCAAGGTCCATAACCTGCTGCACACTGTTCTCCGCCAGCATCGCCACGCCAGTCTGACGAGCCGCCATGACATCCTGCTGGTCGCCAAAAATATTAAGGGATGAAGTTGCCAGTGCTCGAGCACTGATATGGAACACGCCCGGCAATAACTCACCCGAAATTTTATACATATTAGGAATCATAAGCAGCATCCCTTGTGATGCCGTATATGTTGTCGTCAGCGCGCCCGCCTGCAGGGAACCATGCACCGCACCGGCTGCGCCAGCCTCTGACTGCAGTTCAACGACACGCACCTTCTGCCCAAACAAATTCTTCTGCCCATGCGCAGCCATTGCATCAACATGCTCCGCCATCGGAGAGGACGGGGTAATCGGATAAATAGCCGCAACATCGGTAAATGCATAAGAAACATATGCTGCCGCAGTATTGCCATCCATTGTTTTCATTTTTTTGCTCATGTCTTTTAGTGCTCCCCCTTTAATTTTACAATTCTACTGAATCCTGCAACGGTGCCCGCACGCACGATCCAAAAAGCAAAACCATAATGTATTTTTATGCACAAAACAAATAATCATACATATATGACATTTGCCTGGACAGGCCTGCCCGGTCCATTACCGTTCATTATACACCGGAACAAAATGATTGTAAATAACCCGAAATCGTACAAAAACAAAAGAAGTTTGCACCATACACGTACAAACTTCCTTTCCTGTATCAGACCGCCTGCGGTAAAATTCCCAATAAGGAATTTTTATGCACATCAGGAACAAAGAAGCCTGTGAAATGCACCCATCAAACTTTCATTCGCAAAAATATTTCATCGCTGATTTTTTCCATTCACGCACCGAGTAAAGCATGCGCCGTTCTGCAAGATGATGTTCTGCGCTCAGCCGTGACGCAATAGCATCGCATTCCGCTCGGCTCTGTGCATGAATCATCGTATACAGATTATACGGCCAGCCCGGAGCCGTTGTCCGGCTGTAGCAATGCGAAATTGCCGGCTCCCGGCTCATCGCGGTACCGACCTCAGGCAACTGTTCTGCCGGCACCTGCCAGGCACAAAGCACATTGGCCGTAAAGCCGGCACGATGATGCTGCAGGACCGCTCCCATGCGGCGAATCTGTCCGCCTGCCTTTAAACGGTTCACCCGGCTTAAAAATTTCTCTTCGCTAATCCCGGCCGACGCCGCCATGACTGCATACGGCCCAGGCACCAAAGGAAAATCCTCCTGCAGCGCCCGCACAACCTTTTTATCCACTTCATCCAGCATGAAGAGCCCTCCTCACTTCAGATTGAACTGCACACGGATCTTATAGGTTCGTTCTGCCACCAGATCCAGCATTCGTTCGACGCCCGGCAAAGAACCAACGGCTTCCAGGACCGCTTGTTTCTCCTCCGGCGACGGTGTCAACAGCGTGAACCAAAGATTATACTCACCTTCGCGTTCATAATTGTGTGTAACGCCATTGTACCGGTTCACCATCGAAGCTACTGCAGCCAATTGCGCGGGGGCGACCCGCAATGCAATCAAAGTGCCGCCGTAGCCCAGCGCCGGCGAATCAAAAAAAGCGCCCACATGCCGCAGATAACCATTGGTACGCAGCGCCTGCAGATGGTCTAAGACCGTTTTCTCATCTGACGCCAGCCGCTCGGCGATTACCGCAAAAGGATGTTCCGTGACCGGAAAATCCTTTTGCAGTTCATTCAGTAAAGCTTTGTCAAAGGTTGTAAGCAAGGCTAACCCCTTCTTCGTCATTTATTTACTTCTATTGTACCAAAACAGAAGCTATGACGTCAAGCAATTCTGAACGTCCTTCATTTTTTAATGACGAATATGGTAAAACATCAATAGTGGAAATTCCCATGGACCGACGAATCGCGGCAGCGCTCTGCAGCGCAGCCGTGCGCCCCAGTTTATCCGCTTTCGTAGCCACCAGCAGTACCGGAAGATCATTTTCCAGCAGCCAATGAAACATTTCAATATCAGAGGGCATTGGCTCATGGCGAATATCAATCAACTGACATACAAACTGCAAATTCTTCGAAGACAGCAGATATTCCTTGATAAATTTTGCCCAGAGCTCGCGTTTTTCCCGCCCCGTCTTCGCATAGCCATAGCCCGGCAGATCCACCAGATAGAAATCCTTACGTTCTTCAATCCCTTCAATTTTGGCGCCGATTTCATAAAAATTGATGGTTTGCGTCTTTCCCGGCTGCCCGGAAACGCGTGCCAGATTTCTGACCCGCGTGAGAGAATTAAGGAGCGATGATTTGCCGACATTGGAGCGGCCCATAAACACAATTTCGGGGCGCGGTTCTGCCGGATACTGTTCTTTTTTGACAGCAGAAGCCAGATACCGGCCCTGCGTTATAATAACTTTTTCTTTCATTATTCAATTCTCCAATACATGATTCAGAACCTCATCCATATTTTCGACCGGCACAAACTCCAGTCGGGCGCGTATATTTTCCGGAATGTCTTCTATATCCCGCACATTATCTTTTGGCAGAATAATCGTATGCATCCCCTCGCGATAAGCGGCGAGAACTTTTTCCTTCAGGCCGCCAATCGGCAATACCCGTCCCCGCAGGGTGATTTCTCCGGTCATCGCAACATCACTCCGGACTGTTTTATGCGTAAGCGCCGATACCATCGCCGTAGTCATGGTGATCCCGGCAGAAGGGCCATCCTTGGGAATGGCTCCCTCCGGCAGATGAATGTGGATATCCTGTTTCTCATAGAAATCCCCCGGCAGATTGAACTGCTGCACCCGGCTGCGAATATAGGACAGCCCCGCTTGCGCCGACTCCTGCATCACATCGCCTAATTGTCCCGTGAGAATCAGTTTTCCTCTGCCTTTAAGCACTGTAACCTCTGTCGGCAAAATATCGCCGCCAACCTCGGTCCAGGCCATTCCCGTGCAAACACCGACCTGCGGTTCAGTTTCTGCCTTCGTATGCGTAAACTTTGGACGCCCCAGATAATCTTCCAACTGACTGACAGTTACCCGCACGCTCTTGGCGTCACCTTCCACGATACGCCGAGCCGCTTTGCGGCAAATATGCCCGATCAGCCGCTCCAGCTCACGCACCCCTGATTCCCGGGTATATTCGGCAATAATACGGGATAAAACGCCATTCGCCAGTGTCAGCTCCTGCGCTTTTAATCCGTTTTCCCGCCGCTGCCGCAATAACAGATACCGTTTGGCAATTTCCAGTTTTTCCTGCTCAGTATAGCTGGAAAGCAGGATGATTTCCATCCGATCCCGCAGCGCCCGCGGTATATTCCCCAGATTATTCGCCGTAACAATCCAAAATACCTGCGACAAATCAAACGGTAATTCAACATAATGATCGCTGAATGTTTTATTCTGCGCAGGATCCAATACTTCCAGCAACGCAGCTGACGGATCCCCTTTATAGTCCATATCCAGTTTATCGACTTCATCCAATAAAAATACCGGATTTTTGGTCCCAGCCGTACGAAGACCTTCAAGAATACGTCCCGGCATAGCTCCCACATAGGTGCGGCGATGCCCGCGAATCTCAGCTTCATCACGAATGCCGCCCAGGGACGCCCGGACAAATTTCCGTCCAACAGCACGGGCTACGGAAGCCGCCAGCGATGTTTTACCTACTCCCGGCGGCCCGACCAGACAAAGGATTGGCGCTTTCATCAACCCGGCTTCCTCCGGCTGCTCCGACGCCAGCTTATGAACCGCCAGATATTCCAAAATGCGCTCCTTGACTTTTTCCAGACCATAATGGTCATGCTCCAAAACCCGGGCCGCCTTCTTCAGATTGATTGTATCCGCCGTCTCTGTTTCCCAGGGAAGTGCTAACAGCCAATCAATATAAGTGCGGATAACACTCGTTTCCGCCGAAAGATTCGACATAGTTTCCATGCGATGAATCTCTTTATCCACGACTTTGCGGACATTCTCCGGATATTGCCCCGCATCCAGTTTCGACCGATATTCTTCAATTTCGGCCTGTTTGCCATCCTTATCGCCAAGTTCCTTCTGAATCGCCTTGATCTGCTCCCGCAAATAATATTCCCGCTGAATTTTTTCCATCTGTTTCCGCACCTGCGTGCTGATTTTGCGTTCCAGTTCCGCAACTTCCAGTTCCCGGGCTAAAATAGCATACAGACGTTCCAGTCGCGCTTTGACATCAACCAGCTCCAACAGCGCCTGTTTGTCTTCCAGTTTTAAATTCATATGGCTGGCAATCAGATCAGAAAGACGACCGGCATCCTCAATAATAGCAACAGAAACCAATGTTTCCGGCGGAATCTTTTTATTCAGTTTGACCCATTCTTCAAACTCATGTACAACCGTACGAGTCAGGGCCTCCATCTCCATAGAACCGTCAATGGCATCGGCATATTCATCTACCACAACCTCATCGTATTTTTCCAAAGTATTCCAACCGGCAATCCGGCCCCGATGCAGACCTTCTACCAAAACCCGCAGTGCTCCGCCCGGCATTTTCAATAACTGCCGTACTTCCACCACCGTGCCGATCTCATAGACATCGTCCCGCTGCGGCACATCGAGTTCGGCATTTTTCTGTGCGCTCAGAAACAGCTTATGATCCTGCAGCATTGCTTGTTCCAACGCCGCTACGGAACGATCCCGCCCGGCATCCAGATGAATAATCATATAGGGAAAAATCATCATGCCCCGAAGCGGCAGAAGCGGCATCTTACAATTTTCCTTCATAAAAAAGTTCCTCCTGTTCATCAAAACCCCTGCAAATATCCTTATGTAGTAAAAAAGAGGCGCTGCCGAGCGGCAGCGTCCCCCGTACCGGTATCCTCTCAGGCCGATACTTCCCTATTATCAAGAAGTTTTTTTGGTTTCTTTTTATCCATGGTAAGAATCGGATCGGTATGTCCGCTGACAACATCCTTCGTCACCCGGCAGAGCGAGACTCCCTCCGCCGATGGAACCTCATACATAATATTGCGCATGATGCCTTCAATGATCGCACGCAGTCCGCGAGCACCTGTTTTTCGCTGCAGCGCTTCCCGGGCAATCAACCGCAAAGCCTCATCCTCGAATACCAGCTTGACGCCGTCCAATTCCAAAAGTTTCTGATACTGTTTAATTAACGCATTCTTTGGCTCCGTAAGGATATTCATCAAAGCTTCTTCTCCCAGAGCATCCAACGTCACCACAATCGGCAGCCGGCCGACAAACTCTGGAATCAAACCATTTTTGAGTAAATCCTCCGGCAATACCTGCCGCAGAGTTTCGCCAATATTATGCTCCGTCCGCGACTCGATAAATGCGCCAAACCCCATATTTTTTTTACCCAGACGTTCCTCAATAATCTTTTCAATGCCATCAAAAGCGCCGCCGCAGATAAAAAGAATATTCGTCGTATCAATCTGAATCAATTCCTGATGCGGATGCTTACGGCCACCCTGCGGCGGTACGGAAGCTACCGTGCCCTCAAGAATTTTCAGCAGAGCCTGCTGCACCCCTTCGCCGGATACATCCCGCGTAATAGAAGGATTTTCCGATTTACGGGCAATCTTATCGATTTCATCAATATAGACAATGCCCTTTTCGGCTTTTTCCACATCATAATCCGCAGCCTGAATCAGCTTTAGAAGAATGTTCTCAACATCCTCGCCCACATAACCGGCTTCCGTCAAAGAAGTTGCATCGGCAATAGCAAACGGAACATTAATAATCCGGGCCAGTGTCTGCGCCAAAAGCGTCTTGCCGCTGCCCGTCGGCCCCAGCATAAGAATGTTGGACTTTTGCAGCTCAACATCCTCACTCTTGACCGGTCCCATATTAATACGCTTGTAATGATTATAAACAGCTACGGACAAAGACTTTTTAGCTTCGTCCTGACCAATCACGTACTGATCAAGTGTCTGTCTGATGTCCTTTGGTTTGGGTACATCCTTTAGTTCAACCTCAACGTCCTCACTAAATTCTTCCTCAATGATTTCGTTGCAGAGCTCAATGCACTCATCGCAGATATAAACGCCCGGACCGGCAACCAGTTTCCTGACTTGTTCCTGGGATTTACCGCAAAACGAGCATTTCAGCTGCCCCTTTTCTTCGCCAAACTTCAACATGATACCACCCCTCAGTCCTCCGGCTCAGTCTTCTTCGCTGGACGGGCCGTGATCACCTGATCGATCAGCCCATAAGCCTTCGCTTCCTCCGCACTCATGAAATTGTCCCGCTCCGTATCCGCCATGACCTTCTCACGAGCTCTTCCGGTATGCTTCACGAGAATATCGTTGCCGACTTCACGCAGGCGCAGGATTTCCTTCGCCTGAATCTGAATATCCGTAGACTGCCCCTGCGCCCCGCCCAGCGGCTGATGAATCATAATACGGGCCAGCGGCAGCGCATAACGCTTGCCCGGCGCGCCGGCCGTCAGTAAGAGCGAACCCATGCTGGCTGCCTGCCCAATACAGATGGTCGAAACATCCGGCTTGATATACTGCATGGTATCATAAATTGCCAAACCAGCCGTCACGACACCACCCGGACTGTTAATATACAGATGAATATCTTTGTCGGGATCCTCCGACTCTAAAAACAACAACTGCGCGACGACAACGTTCGCCACATTATCATCAATCGGACCGCCAAGGAAAACGATACGGTCCTTGAGCAAACGGGAATAAATATCATATGCGCGTTCGCCGCGATTCGATCTTTCCACTACCATTGGTACATAATAACCCATTTAATCACCCCACCCAGTACGGAACAGGAAATTATTCCGTCAGGCTGTCAACGATAAGCTGTGCCGTCTTACGGCGCAGAACCGTTACGGCCAAATCGCCGATACGTCCCTGTTCCTGAATAATCTTTCTGACCTGTTCTACAGTCGCGCCATAGGCCTGCGCCATCATGGCAATCTCGCTGTCCAGATCAGCTGCTTCTACTTTTACGCCTTCAGCTTTGGCAACTGCTTCCAGCATAAGATCGGTTCTGACATTCTTTTCCGCATTTTCGCGATAATCCTCGCGGATCTTGGCGATATCCGTGCCGGAATACTGCAGATACTGTTCAAACTTCAGCCCTTGCTGTTCCAGACGCATCGACAATTCCTGAATCATCTGCGTTACGCGGTCATCTACCATAACCGGTGGAACCGTCACCGTAATATTATCCGCTGCCTGTTGAATGGCCTCTGCCCGACGGTCATTTTCTGCCTTCGTCGCCGCCGTCTTTTCCATCTTGGCGCGAACATCCTGCTTCAGCTCAGCCAGCGTCTTGAAAACACTGACCTTCGCTGCAAAAGCATCGTCAAGTGCCGGCAGCTCTTTATGTTTTATCGTCCGGACGGTGCATTTAAAGACAGCCGGTTTACCAGCCAGCTTTTTCTCATGATAATCTTCCGGGAAAGCGACCTTGACTTCGCGTTCTTCGCCAATTTTTGCGCCGATCAGCTGATCCTCAAATCCGGGAATAAAGCTCTTGGAACCAATCTGCAGCGGATAATCCTTGCCCTCGCCGCCGTCAAAAGCCTCGCCATCCACAAATCCCTTGAAATCAAGCGTTGTAAAATCGCCGTCAGCAACGACTGCATCCGCCGGAGCTTCCACCATCTGTGCCTGACGATCCCGCATCTGCTCGATATGCTTGTCCACTTCTTCTTCCGACACTTCTGCCGGTTTTTTGGCAATTTTAAGACCTTTATATTCGCCCAGCTGAACTTCCGGTTTAGGCGTAACTGTAGCTTTAAAGACCAACGGCTTGCCATCTTCTGCCGTTACCGTTTCGAACTTTGGATACGCAGCAAGTTCAATCTTCTGCTCCTTCAGCGCCGCATCAAATGCTTTCGGCGCGGCAATTTCATAAGCCTCGTCAAGAAGAGCCTTCTGTCCGACATGCTGTTCCAGAATGCGGCGCGGAGCCTTCCCCTTGCGGAAGCCCGGGATATTTACCTGGTTCGCAACTTTCGTGACCGCCTGCTGAATGGCCTTGCCCCACTCGTCTGCCGATACCTCGATTTCCAGAACAACTTGCTGGTTGTCTATGTTCTCTGCCGTAACTTTCATTGTCTAAAATGACCTCCTGTTTTATCTGTTATTTTATTTTCATATTCTGGCTTACCCGAACAGCCTGCGTCACATAAAACAGCCATAGTCCCAATACGCCATACAAAGCATAATATCATAAATAGCAAGGAAATACAAGTATTTTAGGGGGAATAAGAGTTAGAAAAGGGGACTGCCGCATGGCAGTCCCCCGGCCAGCTGTCCGAATATCCAAGATGTCCGGACAGCGTATCCATAGCTTACGATTTATGATTGCTCATCAGCAGCACGGGCGCTTCCCCGCTCACCGAATCAGCGCTTTGAATCTCGTTCTGAACTACCGATTCGGCTTTTTGATGCTGTCCTTGTTCCGCATAAGCAGAAACAAAACTCAGGAGCATGAGAACAGACGCAATCATCATATACGTTTTTCTCTTCATCAATAAAACCTCCTCACAAATAAAATATAAAATCGAAACTATATTCTTATGTTAGCATGCATATCCAGGATTGTCAACTTAATTTATACAAATTTATGTACTCATCACCATAAACTATACATCTATCCTATAAAAACGGATGTCTTTTATTGCAAGCTTAAATTTACAAGAATAGTCGATTGTATTTTTTTGTAAACCTGTTACAATCATTGTATCAATACAATATAGTAAAAACCATAGAAAGGAGGAACAGGTTATGCCTGATTCCTTGAATGATTTTTCTTCGATAAAAATATCGCGGCGGCAGAAGACACCGCTGTACGCACAGCTCTACAATACGATTCTCAGCCGCATCCAAAATGGGCAGATTACGCCCGGCTACCTGCTGCCGCCGGTCCGAAAACTCGCCGCCCGGCTTGGTATCAACCCCGGCACTGTAGTCAGTGCCTACCGCGAGCTGGAACAAAACGGCTACATTCGTTCCCGCGCCGGCGCCGGCAGCTTTGTCGCCGAATTGCCCACTTCACCCGAACAAGAACCAGAGGACAGTATTGACTTGTTTGAAATTCCCGCCACAGAACATGATCCGTCCGGCAGCAACATCGACATGAGCAGCATATCGCTTAATCCAGATATCATCTCGATTGAGCAATTCAAAAGATTGATTCTCAAAGTACTGGACCGCGATCAAGGACACGCTTTCAGCTATCAGGAAAGTCAGGGCTTTGGCCCGCTGCGCGAGTCCCTGACCGCCTACCTTGCCTTGTCCGGCATTCATACTACTGCCGGCCATCTGCAAATCATCTCCGGCGCCCAGCAGGGGATTGATATCATTGCCCGTGCCCTGCTTGCCCACGGGGATTACGTCTTTACCGAATCACCGACCTACCCTGGCGCCATCGCCGCATTTCGGGCCCGCGGCGCAAAAATCATCGGCATTCCGCTCTGCCGCAGCGGCATCGACCTCGCCATACTGGAAGAGCAGCTGCGCCGTTTTCATCCCCGGCTGCTGTACATCATGCCCAATCTGCAAAACCCGACCGGTATTACTTATGACCGTGAAACCCGCTCTCGTCTCATGGGGCTGGCGCGTTACTATAACGTTTATGTTCTCGAAGACGATTATATTCGCGAACTCAGCTATGCCAAACAACCATTGCTGCCGCTGAAAGTCATGGACCGGGATGACCGAATTATCTATTTAAAAAGTTTCTCAAAAATTTTTATGCCAGGTCTGCGGCTGGCATTCCTCACGATGCCCTCAGCTCTGGCCGATCGTATTTTAAAGGTCAAACGGCTGGCAGATCTCTCAACCTCCGGCTTGACGCAGCGCGTCTTCGATCTTTATCTGCGCGAAGGAATCTGGCAGCAGCATATCCGCGCCATCCGCCGCATTTATCGGACGCACTATCAATATACCGAAGAACGCGCCCGCTTTTTGCTGCCGGATAAAATCCGACTTTTACACCCGCAGGGCGGACTTTCCTTTTGGGGCGTTCTGTCCGAGGGAATAAACAGCACCGCGCTCTGTGCCGCCGCCGCCCAAAACGGTCTGATTCTCACCGACGGCAGCGGCTTTTATCCCCTGCGGACAGATACCAGTCATCTGCGGCTGAGTTTCGCCACCCTCACTCCGGCGCAAATAGAAGCCGGACTCCATATACTGAGCCGGCTTCTATCGTAAACATATGATGTTTTGGCTAATTTCAGGCCGGTTCCCGCAGAGAAGCTTCCGTCATATGCCCGGCAGCATTATGGTGGTTATTTTCATTCTCTTCCGCATCTTTATGCAAAATAACCTTAAAGACCAGCGTACCGACAACACTGGCGATTACCGAAGCGCAAACAATGGCCGTCTTTGCCACCATGAGATCGCCCGGATCCGTAAATGCCAGAGAAGCAATAAACAACGAAACGGTAAAGCCGATGCCGCCCAGAATACCGACGCCGGCAAAATGCCGAAACTTAGCTCCAGCCGGCATATCAACAATATGCAGTTTAATAAGCGTGAATGCCGTCAGGAATATGCCAATCGGTTTACCAATGCAAAGGCCAAGAAGAATGCCCAAGCCTATGGGGGAAAATACATGGCTAAAATTGGCAAAACTCAGAGCTATACCGGCATTGGACAGCGCAAATAAAGGCATGATGCCAAAGGAAGACCACGGCGTCAGCCAGGTATAAAGCTTATACAAAAGCCCCTCTTTCATCGTATCGGCCGTACGGGCTGCCGGAATGCAAAAGCCGAGGATAACGCCGGCAATCGTCGGATGGATTCCGGCGCCGCGGAAAAGATACCAAAGCAACAGCCCACCCACAACATAGAGCGGCATAGAATGCACCTGTTTCTTACAAAAAGCATACAGCACGGCAATAACAGCCGCGCTAAGTCCCAGCATCATCCAGTTGATATCCGAATTGTAAAACAGAGCAATGACAATAATGCCGCCAAGATCATCCGCAACTGCCAGCGTCACCAGAAAAACAGCAATGCTGCGCGGCGCTTTACTGGCAGCAAACGTAAGCACGCCCAGAGAAAAAGCGATATCGGTAGCTACCGGCACGCCGCAGCCGCGCATATAAGGACCGCCATAATTAATAAGAGCATAGATCAGGGCCGGCACTGCCATGCCGCCCAGAGCTCCGATGACCGGCAGCAGAGTTGCCGATGGTTTCTGAAGCTCACCAAACAGGAACTCGGTTTTGATTTCCATCCCAACCACAAAAAAGAATACCGCCATCAGACCATCGTTGATCCATTCCAGCACAGTCATAGAATACGGTCCAACACCAAGCGGGTATTCGAGAACCCGTTCATATACACCGGATACGCCCGTATTAGCAAGAACCATCGCCAGCACTGCACAAAGCAGCAGCACAATGCCGCCGGCAGTTTCCTGATGAAAGAAGTTACGCAGTGCACTCTGACAATACTTTAACCATGTCTCTGTACTAACATTCTTATCCTGTCCCATAATCGTTCTCCTCTGCCATATTTTTGTAACTATGTAATGCAATCATTACCAAAAGGCATTATTTGTATTACTTTAATACATGTATTCGACAACTGCTTTCTATTTTCCTTTTTTTTCAGTAAAAATTTTTAAAATTTTTTACTGAAAAATAGACAAAAAAAAGACAATGCTAACGTCGACATTGTCTTTTTTTCGCTTATTTAATGAAGGTTTTGCATACGGTTGATTGCGCTCACCAGCGCCATAATCGAAGCCGTAATAATATCGGTATCCATTCCGGCGCCCCAATAATATTTCCCATCCTCACCCATAATGCTGATATAAGCCATAGCCCGCGAAGTCGAGCCTATTTCCAAGGCATGTTCGCTGTAGGTGAGATTGGAATATTTCACGCCAAGATGTTCCTGCAGCGCATTACTGACAGCATCCAGACGGCCATTGCCGCGAGCCTGATACGTGACTTCGCGTCCGGAAACAATCATATGAACCTCGCCGGTACGAACGCCGTCCGGCTCTTTTTTTAAGAAAAAATCCACCAGTTTATACGGTGTTTCTACATTCACATATTCCGTTTGGAAAATCTGATAAAGCTCATCCGGCATCAATTCCTTATGCTTATGATCCGAAACGCTCTTCACGCAATAGCCAAAATCCTCGCGCATTTTCTTCGGCATGACAATGCCATATTTCTGTTCCATGATAAAGCCAACGCCACCCTTACCGGATTGACTGTTAATCCGAATGACATCGCCGTCATATTGGCGCCCGACATCCTTCGGATCAATGGCCAGATAAGGTACCGTCCACCGACTCGGATCTTTTTCTTCACGGTACTTCATGCCCTTGGCTATTGCGTCCTGATGGGACCCGGAAAAAGCGGCAAAAACAAGCTCCCCGGCATACGGCTGTCTTGCATGCACATTCATGCGGGTCACGCGCTCATACATTTCCACCAATTGCGGCATCTGGGAAAAATCGAGCTTGGGATCTACCCCCAATGCGAACATATTCATCGCAATTGTTACAATATCAGCATTACCGGTACGTTCGCCATTGCCGAACAAAGTTCCTTCAATGCGATCCGCCCCGGCAAGCAATCCCAGTTCAGAATCCGCCACGCCGCAACCGCGGTCATTATGCGGATGCAAAGATAAAACCACGCGGTCACGATACTTGAGATTCTGTGAAATATACGCCACTTGCATCGCATAAACATGCGGCATGGAAAGTTCTACCGTAACCGGAATGTTAATAATGGCTTTGCGTTCTTCTGTCGGCTGCCAGACATCCAGCACAGCATTGCAAACCTCCAGCGCATATTCCGGTTCCGTGCCGGTGAAACTTTCCGGCGAATACTCAAACCGATAATCGGCGCCCGCTTCTTCCGTAAGCTGCTTCAAAAGCTTTGCTCCGTCTACGGCAATCTGCTTGATTTCTTCCTTTGACATCCGGAATACTTGTTCCCGCTGCGCGACAGAAGTCGAGTTGTAAACATGAACGATTGCATGCTTCACGCCCTGCAGGGCTGCAAAAGTCTTCTTAATGATATGTTCCCGCGCCTGTGTCAACACCTGCACGGTCACATCGTCCGGAATCAGATCATCTTCAACCAATTTCCGCAGAAATGCATATTCGGTTTCAGAAGCCGCCGGAAAACCCACCTCAATTTCTTTAAAGCCGATTTTAACCAACATCTTATAGAATTCTATCTTTTCATCCAAACTCATCGGAATAATCAGCGATTGATTGCCGTCCCGCAAATCCACGCTGCACCAAACCGGCGCATGGTCCGGGTATTCTTTTTTCGCCCAAGTGAAATCCATAACCGGCGGCATGTAATACCCTTTTCTATACTTCGTATAATTTTTCATTGTGCGTCTCCTCCCAAAAAAATAAGCCTTCGTCTCTTAACCAAGAGACGAAGGCTTTGCCTGCGTGTTACCACTCCAATTCATGCCAGCGGCATGCACTCATTACGGATACCATCATATCCTCCTGCTGTAACGGCCAGTTCCCGGCTCCGCCTACTCCATTCAGCGAGCTGCTTCAAGGTGAGTTCCGATCCGCTTCTTCACCGCCTTCCACCACACAGCGGCTCTCTATAGATTCCCCGGACCTTACTATTCCTCTGCAACGCATTTCAGATATTCGTTTATCCTATGCTTACCAGAATATCACAATGAAACATTTTTTGCAAGCTTTTTCTCATAACTACCGCATAATGTAAACTATTGTCTTTATTTCACAACCATAACCGGAATGAGTGCGGCCTCAACTACCTGCTGACTGACGCTGCCGATCAGCACGCCGCGAAATAGGCCCAAACCACGGCTGCCCATGATAATCATATCGCTCTGCTCCGCCGCAGCAACCTTAAGAATAGCTTTGAAAATCGTACCGGACTCAACATGCTTGCCCGCCGGAATATCTTCCGGAAGCCTCTTCCAGATATTATCAAATACGATCTGACTGGGAATATCCTTATTAATATGGCTGGAAACATATACAAAATCCAGCGCCGCATGACACTTCTGCGCAAAAAAGATCGCCTGATCCACTGCCTTGGTGGCGTTCACCGACCCATCTACCGGTACTAAAATCTTTTTGATTTTTGCCATGGCAAATCCCTCCTGTCTTTTATAGTAGGTAATTCGCGATAACAGCATAGCATTCCTGTTTTTTTGAAGATTTTTACAAAATTTTTCTCAATCACCACTGGGGCGTGATTGTTTATCCATATACTGATTGATTAATTTCACCGCACAATACGCACCGCACATCGAACAAGCTTCCTCATTCGCCGCATTCCGTGCCCCGCGCTTCGTCCGTGCATAATCCGGATCTATGGCCAAAGCCAGTTGTGCGTCCCAGTCCAGCTGTTTGCGGGCTTTAGCCATTTTTTTATCCCAATCAGCTGCTCCCGGCGTCCCTTTGGCAACATCGGCAGCATGCGCCGCAATGCGCGCCGTAATAACGCCGGCATGCACATCCTCAAGTGTAGGCAGCGCCAAATGTTCTGCCGGCGTCACATAACAAAGAAAATCTGCGCCGCTCACCGCGGCCAGTGTTCCGCCAATCGCCGCCGTAATGTGATCATATCCCGGCGCAACGTCCGTTACCAAAGGACCAAGCACATAAAACGGCGCATTGCGGCAAAGACGCTTTTCCAGCTGCATATTGGCTGCAATCTGATTATAAGGAACATGGCCCGGTCCCTCTACCATCGCTTGAACGCCCCGGCGCCAGGCCCGATCCACCAGTTCTCCCAGCGTGATCAGCTCCGTAATCTGCGCCCGATCCGTCGCATCGGCCAGACAGCCTGGACGCAGTCCATCGCCCAGACTAACGGTCACATCATATTTTTCACAAATATCCAGAATATCATCATAATGCTCATACAGCGGATTTTCCTTTTCATTGTGCAGCATCCAGCCGGTAATAAACGAACCGCCGCGGCTCACAATATCCATCAACCGTCCCTGACGCTGCAGACGGGCAATAGCCGCCTGCGTAATGCCGCAGTGTATAGTCATAAAATCAGCGCCGTCTTTTGCCTGCTGTTCAATCGTATGCAGCAAATCTTCGGTTGTCATGGACACAACGGCCCCATGTTCCCGAATCGCTTTTACCGTCGCCTCATATATGGGAACTGTCCCCACCATAACCGGCGAATGAGCTATAATCTGACGCCGCGATTCACCAATATGATTCCCTGTGGACAAGTCCATGACTGCATCAGCGCCGCAGCGCACCGCCTCAGCCAGTTTATCCAGTTCCGGCGCAATATCAGGAAAGGTGCTCGACGTGCCAATATTGGCATTGACTTTAATGCGCAGCCCTTCTCCTACGCCCGCCGGCTGCAAACCAGTATGGTTGACATTCGCACAGATTGCCACAGTTCCTCTCGCTACTCGTTCCCGTATTGCCTCTGGTGTCTGCAGTTCCTTTTCTGCCACGATGCGCATTGCATCCGTTATTTTCCCCTCACGAGCTTGCTGCATTTGTGTCGCCATTAAAAATCTCCTCCTAAAAAAATAACCGCCCGACCTGATAGCCGCGCGGTAAAATTCATCATGCCACTTCCCTACGCAGGTATTATCCCAACAGGTTCCAAGGGTCAGCCTTGCGGCTTCTCAGCTTTCGCTCCCCTAGTGAAAATATGCAATTTTAACTTTATTGTAACAGATTGCCCGATGGTCAGCAAGCTTTACTTTAGCTCATCCGCATACATATAGGCAGCCGTCATCGGCACCTGATTATTAGTTCCCTTGGACAAAAGGCACTGATACACATCAATATTACCCGTGCGAAAAGCCGCCGCACAGCCGCGCAGATACAAGCTCCACATCCGAACGAATTCCTCTCCATACTCGTCGACGACGGTATCCCGGCATTGGTTAAAATTACCGACCCAACAATCCAACGTGCGGGCGTAATGTCGGCGCAGACTTTCCAAATGCAGCAGATTAAACGAAAACTCCGGCAGCAGCTGTACCGTTTCCCGCAAAGATGGAACATAACCGCCAGGGAAAATATACGTACGCATCCAGGAATTTGTCGGTGACTCCTTATCTCCCATGATGGAATGCAGCAAGAACAATCCCTGTTCCTTCAGCAAGTGCTGTACCTTGGCCAAATAAAGCGGCAAATACTTTTTGCCGACATGTTCAAACATCCCGATACTAACAATCTTATCAAACTGTTCCTTGTCGCCGTCCATCTCGAGATAATTCTCCAGCCGCACCTCAACGAGATCGGTCAACCCCAGTTTTCGTATCCGGGCATTAGCACCTTCATACTGCTCCTGACTCAGCGTAATACCCACTGCATGCACGCCGTAAAGCTGCGCCGCACGAATGACCAGCCATCCCCAGCCGCAGCCAATATCCAGCAGACGTTCACCCTTTTTCAGATTCAGTTTTTTCAGGCTATGATCGATTTTATTGAGCTGCGCCTGCTCAAGAGTATCTTCCGGGCGAGAAAAATACGCGCAGGAATAAGACATCGTTTTATCCAGCCATAACGCAAAAAAACGATTGCCCAGATCATAATGACGATGAATATTTTCCCGCTCGGTTTGTCCATCCTCGGCCTTGAATTCCTTTAACAGCGCATCAAAATGAAAATCTTTGGGTTCATAAGAAGAACCATTCTGAAACATGATGGCAATAATATCATCCATATTGCCCTCAAAATCGATTGTGCCATGCATATAAGCTTCGCCCATCATCAAAATAAGATCCTTCTTGATGCCGGTGATTTCCGGTTCTCGATTAAATATTACGGTAAATACCGGTGCTCCGCTGCCATATTGCACCGTTTCCCCATCCCAGAAACGAACGGCAAAACTGCCCTTCTGCCACCGTTTAAATACAGCTTCCAATGCTGTTTTTTTGAACATATACAACACTCCTCCACAAAAAATAGATAAAATAAAAGAAACCTTCATTTCTCCGAAAAGAAGCGAAGGTTTCCCCCTGGCTATTGAATAAGTTTTTCCATGCGGACAAACGGCGCGCTGGTATCCATATGACCGGCAATCGTTTCGACAATTTGTCCCTCTATTTTAATCTGAACCTTTTTAATCTCCGGGAATTCCGTAAGCGTGTCCACCAAGGAGCCCACCAACATGAGTTCCCCCGTAGAACCACCGACAAAACGGCGCGTCAGCTCCCGACTGAAATCAACTGTGGCCAGGCCATCTTTGACCGTCACACTCCGCAGTTTAGCCTCCTTTGGAAAAATTCCGATCAGACCTGCCTGCTTCGTTCCCGCCATCAAAGCCTTCACCGACGCCTGATATTTATCATGAGCCGGAACCTGCTGCATAACGGCTACCAGTTTGGTGGCGTCATCATTGGGATAATAAAGCTTCACCTGCAGGTTTTGAGCCACCGCCGGATCATTTTTTTTATCTCCGGTCTTCGGCGTCGTGTTAGTCTGCGAAGAAGACGCATCCGAACCCGAGCCAGCCGCCGGCTGCCCGCCCGGGGCACACCCCGCAGTCGCCAGCAGCAGCAAGGCCGCTAAGGCGAAAACAATAATTTTAAATGATTTCATGCTTTCAACCGTCCCTTCTGTTTCGGTTCTCTATGTATCAGATACCGGTATCGGTAAAGAATTTTCCCAAACCCTGACAGATAGCCATGGCCATCGCATCCTGAAAATCAGCATCACTGAGCAGCGCTTCTTCATGATAGTTGGTTATAAATGCCAGCTCAACCAGCGCCGCCGGCATTGCCGAACGCTTGACCACATAAAAATTGGCCTCGCTAATGCCGCGGTTGCGCAAACCGCCGGCAGCGACCAGCTGCCGCTGCAAGTCTTGGGCCAGCACGGCATCATTGTCACTCTTCGGGTAATAATACGTAGCCGTACCATTGGCATCCGAACTGGAAAATGCATTACAGTGAATACTCAAAAACACCTGGGTTCCCGGAGTATACGCGCCCACATTGACCCGAGCCTGCAGTTCCTGACGATCGGTTGCATTGGCGCCATAAACATCGCAATCCGTATCCCTCGTCATGGCAACCCGCGCTCCGGAAGCCGTCAGAATATCCCGCACGCGCCGAGCAACCGCCAGCGTCACATCCTTTTCCTGTACGCCATCAGGACCAATCGCCCCGGAATCTGTCCCGCCGTGTCCCGGATCAAGCACAACCACCTTGCCCGTAACCCCGGCCACTTTGTCTGCAGGGACCTTGACCGGAGCCGCCAGAACATCAATCACAATGCGATACGGCTTCTGTGCCTTACGGTCAGCCGCCTGTGTATAAACCCGATAGAGGCCTGCTGCCGGCTGGGACATAGCCACCATCACCTGTGTATGGCGGCGTTCCAGCTCGCGAAACGTCATAAACCGCGCCAGGTTGCCATCCAGGGTAATATCCTTGCGAATATCGCCAATTTCTGTGTTTTCCAGATCTAAAAGCAGCTGTTTTGGTTTTGCGGCATTTACCTGAACTTTATACTCCGTATCCGGCCGATTCAAGCCGATTTCAATCCGCAGCAGCGTCTGCCCATTTTCCTGAATCACATGCGACTGAAAATAATTGATCTCATGCACCGGCTTGCCCGCCAGACAGACCGTCGGAAGCAGCAGGAAAAAGAACGCCAAAGCACCCAGCACCCGGCCAATTTTATTGGAAAAATCCACTATCATGATTCATTCGCTCCCTGTATGTCATGTAAAAGCGCTTGTGCTTCGGCCAATGCCGCCTTGGTTGCAGCTTCATCATACGATATATCCAGACGTATATAATCGCCCTCGCTGAGTCCATCCGGCAATTCCACTGCGGGAAAAACGACTTTGGTTTCCGACGCGCCGACCAGCAGCACAGCCTTATCCTCTTCAAAACGATCAATCACTGCCGTAGCCATTTCACTGCCCCCTTAGTCCTTAATTTTCTGTATCATCATTCTTAACGCCGCGCTCCGGCGTAACCGTATAACCGTGACCGTCCGTATGCACGGTAATCGTACCATTGCGGTCGGTACGATAAAAATCAATATGATCCTCCTCATAGCGTTTCCGTGTCGACGGATGCGGATGATGGTACTCATTGCCCGTACCACAGGAAATCAACGCCACTTTTGGTTGTACAGCTTTCAGATATGCCGGGCTGGAAGATGTCTTGCTGCCATGATGCGGCGACTTTAGAATCAAGCTCTTCACCGCATCCTTCCCATGCCGCTGCAAGATTCCCTGCTCCGTCGGCAGTTCGGCATCTCCCGTAAACAACATGGAAAAATCGTTATAAACCAACCGGCCAACCACCGAATTCAAATTCAAATTAATTTTACCATCCTTGGTTTGGCCGCCATCCTCTACCATGGCCTCCGTCGGACTCAGCACCTGAAAACTGACCCCGCCGCCAAAATCGAGCACATCGCCGTCCCGCAAAGCTTTATAAGCAATCTTCTTCGCCTTGATCTGTTTGAGATAATCACGATAGAATTTCTGTGTTGTTGCCTGTCCGTTATCATACACCGCCTTGACGGTAAATTCTTTAAAAAGAAGCGCTGCCCCACCCAGATGATCCCGGTGCGGATGCGTGATAATCAATTTATCAATCACGGTCACGCCTTCCTTTTGCAAGGCGGCGCGAAACTTTACCTGTTCATCGCTGTCGCTCGTATCAATGAGAATTGTCTGCGCAGCCGTGCGAATCAGAATCGCATCGCCCTGACCTACATCCAGCATTTTGATTGTAAGTCCACCTTCTGCCGGAGCTTTGGCCCCACTGCTGCCGCATCCGCTCACTAAAGCCACCGTAAAAAGCAACATCACCAGCAAAGAAAAAAATCGTTTTACCACGCCTTCAACTCCATTTCTGAAAACCATCCCGCGCCGGCGCCGGGCATCAGACCCGAACCAATCCGGTACTGATGCGCAGCGCCGCATCTACCCGCTCCATATATTTTTTGTCCAGCATAGTCAGCCGCTCGCCTAACCGATGCTTGTCGACCGTCCGCAGTTGTTCCAGCAGCACCACTGAATCCCTCTCCAGGTGACAATCCTCCCGGGGAAGTTCTACATGCGTCGGCAATTTTCCCTTCGTAATCTGCGCCGTAATAGCCGCCACGATAACGGTCGGGCTGTAATGATTGCCGACATCATTCTGAATGACGAGCACGGGCCTGCGCCCGCCTTGCTCTGAGCCCTGCACAGGACTCAGATTGGCATAGTACACCTCGCCACGCTTGATAAGCATACAGCATTCACGTCCCGTCTAGTCTACAAGGCCCTCTTCAGCCAATGACAAATTAATCGGCGCCATCTCTTGATACCCACGGCGCATACATTCCAGCATCATTTCATGTTCATACCGGGTGATATAGGCATCCATTGCCTCATAAACGAGTTCGTTGCGGCTATATTGCTGCCGGGCCGCCAGTCTGTCAATCTTTTCCAGCATTCCTTCCGGCAAACAGATCGTCAACTGTCTCAATTCTCCCACTGTATTCACCTCATTATCTGAAAGATTCCCTTAAAGTATAAAAGTTTTCCCCGGGCTTGTCAATGAAAGCCTGAGCGCAAGCCGCTCGCGCCTCATTCAGGACCGCCGAGACTGAATGTATAGCCGCACACAAAGCATGAGAAACCACATAAGGATGACGGTCATATAAATGACGTCCTCAATCGTAACATTATGAAAGTCCACTCGGATAAACACAAACACGCCAATCGCACAAATTACCCAGTCCAGCGGCTTGATCATCTTCAATATTCTCATTTTGTTCTCCCTTTCTGACATACTTTATTATCATATCATATTCAATTGAAAAAATCCTGCAAAACTACGTCGCCGACGCGCAAAAAAAGATGCAAACGGCTGCCAACCGTTTGCATCCTGACCGAATATCCAGCCTTATTTTACATCAATCTGTTTTTCTTCCTGCTGTGCAGTGATTTTCTGCTCAGACTCCATCAGCGCTGCGGCGGCTTCAAGTTGCCGCGCAACCTGTTCGTATGAAGTCCCGCCGAGAGAATTACGATTTTTCACGCAGGTCTCTGGTCGGATTGCATCCCGGATATCTTCCGCAAATAACGGTGAAAGCGTCTTAAACTCATCCATAGTAAGATCTTCCAGCCACTTATGCTGCTCAATGCAATAATGGACCGCTTGTCCTGATACCGCATGCGCCTGTCGGAAAGGCATCCCCTTCCGGACCAGATAATCCGCCAGATCCGTCGCATTGGAAAAATCTTCGGTAACCGCTTTTTTCATAACATCGGCCCGAACCTTCATACCGCGCAGGATCTGCGCGTAAACGGCCAGACTGAATTTCACCGTATCAATGGCGTCAAAAACGCCTTCCTTATCTTCCTGCAAATCCTTATTATAAGCCAGCGGCAGTCCCTTGACCGTCGTCAGCATGGCCATGAGATGTCCAATGACCCGTCCAGTTTTGCCGCGAACCAATTCGGATACATCCGGATTTTTTTTCTGCGGCATCATGCTTGAACCCGTGCAATGCGCATCGTCCAGCTCGATAAAGGAAAATTCCCGCGAACACCAGAGAACAGTCTCCTCGCTCAGACGCGACAGATGCACCATAAGAATGGATGCCGCCGACAGGAACTCCATGATGTAATCACGATCGCTGACAGCATCGAGACTGTTGCCATAAATATGAGCAAAATTCAGCTGCCGGGCAACAAATTCCCGATCAATGGGAAAAGTTGTCCCTGCCAACGCGCCAGCCCCCAGCGGCATAATATCCGCCCGTTCATATACGCCGGCAAAACGCGCATAGTCCCGGCTCAGCATCGCAAAATAAGCCAGCAGGTGATGCGCAAACAAGATCGGCTGCGCCCGCTGCAAATGCGTGTACCCCGGCATGATTACATCTCCATACTTCTGCGCCGTCTCCACTAAGGCCCGCTGCATATCGAGAATTAGCTTTTCGACTTCCACAACCTGTTTCCGCACATACATATGCGTATCCAGTGCCACCTGATCATTCCGGCTGCGAGCCGTATGCAGCCGTCCGCCGGCTTCGCCGATCGCATCTGTCAGCCGCTTTTCGATATTCATATGAATATCCTCCAGCGCCACATCAAAGGAAAATGTCCCCTTTTCGATCTGTGCCAGAATATCCTTCAGACCCCCGACAATCGCCGCACAATCCTCATCGGAAATAATGCCGCACTTGGCCAGCATCGAAGCGTGCGCTATACTGCCGGCAATATCCTCATGATACATACGTTTGTCAAAGCCGATGGATGCCTGAAACTCATTGATCATTTCATCCGTGGTCTTGGTAAAACGACCGCCCCAGAGCTTCGTACTCATTTCAAAAGCCCCGTCTTTTCCTGCATCAAAGCGCGAACTTTGAGCGGCAGGCCAAAGAGATTGACAAAACCGGTGCCATCGGCCTGATTATACACGTCATCTTCTTCAAATGTAACAAATTCTTTATTATAAAGCGAGTACTCGGATTTCGACCCTGCCGAAATAATATTGCCCTTGTACAGCTTCAGCTTAACCGTACCCGTAACCGTACGCTGCGTGCTGTCAACAAAAGCATCCAGCGCTTCACGCAGCTGGGAGAACCACATGCCATCATAGACGAGTTCTGCATAACGATTCGCTACCAGTTCCTTATAATGCAGCGTCGCCCGATCCAGGCACAGATATTCCAACTCGCGGTGCGCGTAGAACAGAATCGCTCCGCCCGGGTTTTCATAAACGCCGCGGGACTTCATGCCAACGAGACGATTTTCGCAGATATCGGTAATGCCGATGCCATTCATGGAGCCAATCTCATTAAGCACCGTAATCAAAGCCTTGGCGCTGAGCTTCTTGCCATTGACCGCAACCGGAACACCCTGCTCAAAATCAATCGTTACATGCTCCGCTTTATCTGGAGCCTTTTCCGGTGCCTGCGTTACCAGGAACATCTCATTCTTCGGCGCATTCCATGGATCTTCAAGATCCGATCCCTCATGGGAAAGATGCCAGATATTACGGTCCATGCTATAAGTTTTATTGCTTTCTGCAATAGGAATATTGTGTTTTTTTGCATATTCAATCTCTTCCTCACGGGAACGAAGCTTCCACTCCCGCCAAGGCGTAATGATTGTCAGCGTCGGCGCCAGCGCTTTAACCGTCAGCTCAAAACGCACCTGATCATTTCCCTTGCCGGTAGCACCGTGCGCAATCGCGTCGCAGCCCTCCTGCTTGGCAATCTCTACCAGCTTTTTAGCGATAATCGGACGGGCAAACGAAGTGCCGAGAAGATACTTGCCCTCGTAAACCGCGCCGGCTTTCAGCGTCGGCCAGACATAGCCGGTCAGGAATTCTTCCGTAAGATCGGCGATAAACACCTTGGATGCGCCCGAGGCCAGTGCCTTATCATGAACCACATCCAGTTCGTCGCCCTGCCCTATATCCGCGCAGACGGCAATGACCTCGCAGCCGTCATAATTTTCCTTGAGCCAGGGAATGATACAGGAAGTATCCAGACCGCCTGAATAAGCTAATGCTACCTTTTTTACTTTTGCCATAATGAAAACAACTCCTTAAATTATAATCTCTATTCAAAAATTCCCGGCGGCACCACTCCGGCCCAGCCGCTCCCATAAGGAGTCTGCCGGGCTGTTTAGCCCACGCCAACCGATGCCGGCAGAACGTCTCAATCCGCCATGGTCAAGGCCATAATAGCCTTTTGCGTATGCAGCCGGTTTTCCGCCTCATCAAAAATCACATCCGCATTTGCCTCAAAGACATCCGCAGTGATTTCTTCCCCGCGATGCGCCGGCAGGCAATGCATGACCAGCGCCTGCGGGACAGCCGCGCTGAGCAGCTCCCGATTGATCTGGTAGCCAGCCAGATCATGACGGCGCTGCGCCCGTTCTGCTTCCTCGCCCATACTTGTCCAGACATCCGTATAAAGCACATCCGCATCCTTAGCCGCTTCGGCCACATCATGGGTCAGGCTGATCGTTGCGCCGGTTTCTTTGGCATCGTCGCGCGCATTTTTCACGACCGCGGCATCCGGTTCATACCCAGCCGGCGTAGCCGCCAGGAAATGAATCCCCGTCTTGGCGCAGCCATACATGAGCGAATTTGCCATATTATTGCCATCGCCAATATAAGCAACTTTGCGGCCGCGAAGATTCGCGCCCAGCCGTTCCTGCATCGTAAATAAATCCGTCAGCACCTGACAAGGATGCAATAGATCGGTCAGCGCATTGATGACCGGAACATCCGCCCATTCGGCCAGTTCGACAACATCGGCATGTGCAAAAGTACGGATCATAATGCCGTCAAGATAACGCGACAGCACACGCGCCGTATCTTTAATCGGCTCGCCGCGCCCGATCTGCAATTCATGGCTCGATAAAAATAATGCCTGACCGCCCAACTGATACATCCCGGTTTCAAAGGAAACACGCGTACGCGTTGAAGCTTTCTCAAAAATCATACCGAGCGTCTTGCCTTTTAAAAGCGCATGCCCGACACCAGCTTTTTGCTTGGCCTTAAGTTCTTTTGCCAGGGCAAGTATTTCCGCTACCTCATCCACCGACAAATCATGGATGGACAGCAAATCTTTTCCCTTCAACATGGTAATACCCCCAAAACATAAGTTCAGAGGCGCCCGACGCCTAAAGACGGACACTCTCATTATACTATAATCGGTTGCCGACATTCAAGTAATCAGGCAAACTGCGGCAACACCTTTGCCATAATGGCACAAAGTTCATCTACCTGCGTCTTCGTAACGATGAGCGGCGGCACAAAACGCAGCACATCTCCCGCCGTACAGTTGATGATCGCGCCTTCCGCCAGACAGGCATTCACAATATCACGGCCCGGTTTCGTAAGCTGCATGCCCAGAATCAAACCCATGCCGCGAACTTCTTTAATCAGCTGCGGATACTGCTCGTGAAAAGCCTCCAGCCGCTGCTTCAGATACGCGCCGGTTTCATTGACATTCGCCAGAATCGAACCGCTGCCGATCGTATCCAATACGACATTGGCCGCCGCACAGGCCAGCGGATTGCCGCCGAAAGTAGACCCGTGATCGCCGGCATGGAACGCTGCCGCCACCTTGTCACTCGCAAGAAAGGCGCCGATCGGCACACCGCCGGCCAAGCCCTTCGCCAGCGTTACAATATCCGGCTTGATGCCGAACTGCTCATAAGCAAAGAATTTTCCGGTGCGCCCCATTCCGCACTGAATCTCATCCAAAATCAGAACGGCATGATACTTGTCGCAAAGCGCCCGGACTTTTTTCAAATAATCCGCCGGCGGAACATAAACGCCGCCTTCGCCCTGAATGGTTTCCAGCATCACGGCACAAGTTTTTTCATTGACCATTTTTTCCAGCGCCGCATAATCGCCGTAATCAACATAGGAAAATCCAGCCGGCATAGGCCCAAAACCTTCATGGTATTTAGGCTGTCCAGTCGCCGTCAGCGTCGCCAGCGTCCGCCCGTGAAAACTGTGCCAGGCCGTAATAATTTCCGATTTATCCGGATCCATCTGATGCGCATATTTACGCGCCAGCTTAATGGCGCCTTCATTGGCCTCCGCCCCGGAATTACCGAAGAACACTTTGCCCAGGCCGCTCAGTTTAACCAATTTCTCCGCAGCATCAGCCTGCACCTGGGTATAATAAAGATTGGAACAGTGAATCATCTTGCCCGCCTGCTCCGCCACGGCCTTCACCAGCGCCGGATAGGCATGTCCGAGCACATTGACTGCAATGCCGCCCAGATAATCAATATACTTTTTTCCTTGCGTATCATAAACATATACGCCGTCCCCGTGATCGAGAACAATATTATAACGCGCAAACACCGGCAAATAATCCCGTTTGTCCTTTGCATAAACCTGTTCATCGGTTTCCTTCATAACCAACCTTATAACCTCCTCAATAGTCGTATCTGCAGACCGCCGCTCCTCGCTCAGCGAATAATTTCCGTACCGATTCCCTGCGAAGTAAATACCTCAAGAATCAGCGAATGCGGCAGCCGCCCATCTAAAATATACGTTTTCTGCGCTCCTTCAGCCAGCGCGCACAAACACGCTTCCACTTTAGGAATCATGCCGCCGGCAATAATCCCGTTATTAATATATCCCTTCGCCTCCGACTTTGTCAGCGTCGTAATAAAGGTGCTCTTGTCCTCATAATTTTTATAAATGCCTTCCACATCGGTGAGCAGCAGCAGTTTTTCAGCCTTAAGCGCCCCGGCAACCTTCGCCGCTACGTAATCGGCATTGATATTATAGCTTTCTCCGGCGCTGCCGACGCCAATCGGCGAAATCACCGGAATATAACCGCGGTCCATGAGATCTTCCAATACCTTCGTATGGATTTCATCGACTTCGCCGACAAAACCGATATCAACCGTCTTAATTTTACCGTCCTCATGTACGACCGCCAGCTTTTTCTTGGCCTGAATCAGGCCCGCGTCCTTGCCGCTCAATCCAATCGCCCGTGCGCCGCGATGATTCAGAAGATTGACAATCTCAGAATTCACCTTGCCGATGAGTACCATTTCAGCAACTTCCATGGTCTCGCGATCCGTCACCCGGAGACCGCTCACAAATTCAGATTTTTTGCCAATTTTCTTCAAAAATCCTGTAATGTCCGGTCCGCCGCCATGAACAATAATGGGACGAATACCGACATACTTCATGAGCGTAATATCCTGCATCACTTTCGTTTTCAATTCATCACTGATCATGGCGTTGCCGCCATACTTGATAACAATCGTCTTGCCGGAAAATTCCTGTATATACGGCAGCGCCTCTACCAGAACATCCGCCGTATCCTTTGCTGAAAACATGCCTTTTTGCCTCCTGTCAGGTGTGATACTCACCGTTAATTTTCACATATTCATAGGAAAAATCACAGGACCATACCGTAGCCTCGGCCTCCCCAAGACCCATTTCCACTTCAATGAGAATATCATGCTCCGCCATCACATCGTGCAGTTTGTCTCCGTCAAATTTTGCGCCCACGCCATTGGCATATACGGGAATGCCGCCAAACTTGACCACCGTTTTTTCCGGCGTCATCGGCACGCCTGCATAACCCACTGCACAAATGACACGGCCCCAGTTGGGATCCTCGCCAAAGAAAGCGGTCTTAACCAGCGGCGATTTGGCAATGCTCATCGCCACCGTTTTGGCATCGGCAAAGGATTTCGTTCCCGTCACATGAATCGTGAGGAATTTTGTCGCGCCTTCGCCATCAGAAGCAATGCGCTGCGCCAATCCGGTGCAGATACTCTTTAATGTAGCATAAAATACGTCATAGTCCTTATCCTTGGTTGTAATTTTTGCATTGCCGGCAGCGCCATTCGCCATGACAACCGCCATGTCATTGGTACTCATATCGCCGTCAATAGAAATCATATTAAAGGTCAAGCCCACGATATCGGAAAGAGCTTCCTGCATCAGCTTGGCGTCAATCGCCGCGTCTGTCGTAATAAAGCAAAGCATCGTCGCCATATTCGGCTGAATCATGCCGGATCCTTTGGCAATCGCGCCAAAGCGCACCTTCTTGCCGCCAATCTCCACTTCCGTTGCACAGGCCTTGGAATACGTATCGGTAGTAATGATAGCGTTGCCGGCATCAACCGAGCCGTGCTCCGTCAATTCAGCCGCCGCTTTTTTAATGCCGGCTCTGAGCTTATCCATGGGCAGCAATACCCCGATCACGCCGGTCGAGCCAACAATGACCTCATTCGGCTTACAGTCGAGCGCGGCGGCCGTGCAGTCCGCCATTTCCTTGGCATCCTGCAGGCCCTGCGCTCCCGTGCAGGCATTGGCACAACCAGCATTGGCCACAACGGCATGCACTTTACCGCCCTGAATCACCTGCCGGGAAACCAATACCGGCGCCGCCGCCACCGCATTTTGCGTAAAAGTTCCGGCTACCGCAGCCTCCTGTTCCGTATAAATGATGGCCAGATCAGGATTGCCGCTCTTCTTAATCCCGGCTTTAATGCCGGCTGCTTTAAATCCTTTAGGGAATGTAACCCCTTTTTTTGCATTATTTTCACTAAACATATTTTCATTTCCTCCTTATGGATATACCGGAGCCAGAAGCAATCCGGTCTTTTCATCAAAACCGCAGGCAATATTGAAATTCTGCACTGCCTGCCCGGCAGCTCCCTTAACCAGATTATCAATGACACTGAGCACAATCACGCGGTGCGTCCGCGGATCAATGTGCCAACCAAGATCACAGAAATTGGAACCGCGTACATTCTTCGTCGCCGGATAGGCGCCGCGGCCTCGAAGCCGCACAAAGAACTCACTGCCATACAGCGCCTGAAACGCCTCGTCTACCTGCTCCGCCGTTACACCGTCGCGTAAAGATGCATAACAAGTACTCAGAATACCGCGTGCCATTGGCACCAGATGCGGCGTGAAATTCAATATGGTCTTTTCCCCGGAAAGATCACTAATGGCCTGCTCGATTTCCGGCGTATGGCGATGCGTTGCCACTCCATAAGCCCGGAAATTATCATACATCTCAGGAAAATGATTATCCAGTTTAGCCGAACGCCCGGCGCCGGAAACTCCCGATTTCGCATCAATCAGAATCGTATGTACATCGATCAGGTGATATTTTGCCAGCGGGGCCAGCGCCAAAATGCTGGCCGTTGTATAGCAGCCGGCATTACCAATGATCTTAGCCCCGCGGATTTCATCCCGATAAAGTTCCGCCAGTCCATAGACGCGCTGCGCATCTTTATGCGTATGCGGCACCTTGTACCACTGCTCATAAACCGTGGTATCGCGAAAACGATAATCCGCGCCAAGATCAATGATGCGCACCGGCATGGATGCCAGGGTCCGACCAATCTGCATCGCATGTCCGGCGGGCAGACCGATGAAAACAAAATCGCTGTCAGCGCCAATCGCCTGAATATCTTCCATACTTTCCAGTTTTTGATTATACAGACCTTCCAGATGCGGATAAATGTCTGCAATGCGTTCTCCCGTATGGCTTTCCGATGTCAAATGACATACTTCGGCTTCCGGATGATTGCATAAAATGCGCAGCAGCTCAGCTCCGGCATAACCTGTTGCGCCCACAATACTTACCTTCATTAGGATGCCTCCCATTTCAAAATTAACATGTTAATAATTATACATCACTACTGCATAATATTGCAATAGTTATTTGGAAAAATATCGTTAAAACTCCCGAGAAAATTCAAGAGTCAGTTCCAGCAAAAACAAGTGTTCCAATGTATGAAAAAATACGTTATAATAAAGAGAATCTTTAATAAACAGGGAGTTAATATGAAAAAACTACTGCGCTTTGTATTCAGTCTCATTCTGGTTTTTTTTATTGGTTTCTTTCTGGCGGGCGGAACCAACGCTTTACGCCCGGGCACACTGGAACGCATCCATGAGCTCGCCTTGCCGGCGCCGTCTGCACAGCGGGAAGCCCCCCGGGAAATATCGCCGTCAGGAGCCGGTGAAACGCAGGACCCCAACCTCTGGGATCGTGTCCAGCGCTTTCTCTTTTTACGGCAAGCCATCGAACGGCGTCTGCCACGGGCCGGTTACGTAAAAATTGACGCGGTGCCCGATTCTTTCCGGCAGGCAATCGTCGCCGTCGAAGACAACCGGTTTTACAGCCACCACGGCTTCGATCCGGAAAGCATCATGAGGGCGGCGCTGGTCAATCTGCAATATGGAAAAATCGAAGAAGGCGCCAGCACCATTACCCAGCAGCTGGTCAAAAACCTCTTTCTTTCCCATGAGCGATCTTTTGGCCGCAAAGCAGAAGAGCTGGTTCTGGCGCTTGATGTCGAAGCCCGCTATTCCAAAGATGAAATTCTGGAACTTTATCTCAACACAATTTATTTTGGTTCCGGCTACTACGGACTTTACGATGCGTCCATCGGATATTTCGGTAAAAAGCCAGCGGATCTCGCGCTGCCCGAAGCAACTATGCTGGCCGGTCTGCCAAACGCGCCGTCTCTATACTCTCCTTATGAAAATTTTCTCATGGCGAAAAAACGGCAGTTCATCGTACTCGATGCTATGGTCCGCAACGGCTATATTTCCAAAACCATCGCCGAAGATGCAAAAATCGCGCCGATTTATTTGGCGCATTAAAAGCGAAAAGACACAGGGGGTGCTGCTTTGGCAGCACCCCCTGTCTGTTTTATTTTGCTGCGGTCTTAGCCGCTTCCTTCGCGGCTTTTTTTTCGGCATCCCTGGCTGCCTTTTCCCGCTGACGAATCTGATCCTGCGCCGAGCGTTCAAAATTCTTGTAGAACTGCTGCGTCATCGTCAGATACGTGCCAACATCATCCTTATCTCCGCCATTTTCAGCAATTTCATATGTATACATAAGCTCATTTGTACCCGCCTTGTACACATCAAAGAAGAAAATCGTCCGGCTGTTGTTGGCCACCGTGGTGACTACATAAGCATCGGCATATTTAGCCACATTTTCCTTAAACACTTTCACCGACTGCCGACGGTCCAGTGTTTTGATATTTACATGCGTATCATTCATGATGTTCTGCGCCACCATATCATAAGACAGAACAACCACATTATGCGCTACCGCACTCGCCGCATACAAAGTCTGCGAAACCTCATTGAGCGTCGGCGCGCCCTTAACCTGCGTATACAGCGGAACCGCCGCCGCCATACGATGAACAGCATTCAGATCCGATCCCTCAACGACGGTCGCCTTATCTATATTTGCAAAAGCAACCTGTGTGCTCAAGACCAGCATCATCAATGCCACGAGCATTTGAACCATTTTTCTCATGCCAAAATCCTCCTGTTAATAAATTGCCTGTCTGGGTATACGTTTTTTCTGTGCAAAACAGCCACGATCCGGTTAATTTTGTCCCGAAAACGGCACCTTGAAAGAACCTGCCTCTATTTTACGATGTGCCCGATGCTTTTGCAACCGTTTTCACCAGAAAGTCCCTTACAGCAAACCATGCCGCTGCATGGCCGTCTTCAGCTGTTCCACATGCGCCGGCTCCATATCGCAAAGCGGCAGCCGCAGCGGTCCCGCTGCATATCCCATGAGACGCATCGCCGTCTTGACCGGAATCGGATTGACTTCGGCAAACAAAGCGTCAATAAGATCCATATACTGAAGCTGCAGTTCCGCCGACTCTTTGACCTTGCCGTCAAAATACAGCTGACAGATATCATGCGTCTCCTGCGGCGCCACATTGGAAAGCACGGAAATAACCCCCTGCCCGCCCAAGGAAAGAATCGGCACAATCTGATCGTCATTGCCCGAATAGACCGTCAGCGAATCGCCACAGGCATGACGCAGCCGGGCGATTGCAGAAAGATCGCCGTTAGCCTCCTTTACCGCAACAATCTGTGGATGCTTGGCCAGCTCCATATACGTTTCCAATTTAATGCTCACGCCGGTCCGGCTCGGCACATCATAAAGCACGATAGGAAGCTGCACGCTGTCGGCAATGGCCGTAAAATGCTGAACGAGTCCCCGCTGCGTACATTTATTATAATAAGGAGTCACGAGCAGCAGCCCGTCGGCGCCAACCTGCTCGGCGTATTGCGAAAGTTGAATTGCATAAGCAGTTTCATTGGAACCGGTGCCGGCAATCACCGGGACCCGCCCTTTCACCTGCTCAACGGCAAATTTGATAGCAATTTTATGCTCTTCATCCGTCATGGTAGAAGACTCGCCCGTCGTGCCGGTTATGACGACAGCATCCGTTCCATGCGCCAGCTGATCTTCAATAATACGCCCCAGTTCCGGGAAATTGATCCCATCCTCCGTAAACGGCGTGATAATCGCGACGGCGGAGCCTCTGAATATGACCTTTTTCATGCAAAATCCTCCTTAAAATACTGCGTTAGTTAAATTATTACATGCACCGCCGGGAAAGTCAATTCACCCGGCGGCCTTTTCCAAAATAATGCCCGGCCTGCCGGTCTCAGTCCATAATTTTCGTCAGCTTCCCGAACAAAGCCGCATTCTCCTGCAGCTTCACCTCATTGCCAAAAACGCAAAACGTATTCTGCGCCATGCAGTCCGCCACCAGATCCGCCATGCCCCGGATATCCTGCTGCCGCGTCGCCAGCACTTCATCCCGCAGCTGCTGGCGGTCCGCCTGCGTAATGCCGCGCAGCCAACAAACAGCCGCAACGTTGCCCTTCATCTGCGGCGTCAGCGGCATATCAATGCCGCTCATCGTGCCGATGATATACTTCGTCATTTCACGTTCTGATGCATCGAAATGACGCAGATAATCCGCGGTTTCATCAAATACGGCGAGTGTTTCCCGGAGGTTCGGATCGCGATAGGAAGTAAACAGCATCGACCCATTGCGGTCAAACTGCGCTGAAGCCCCATAAGCGCCTCCCTGCACCCGGATGCGCGTCCAAAGGTAATCATAGCGCATCAGCGTCTCGACCACGCGCATCGTTCCGGTAAAGGAATGCCCCAGCCGCAGGAAATTTGCGCCTTTGCCTACATATTGAACCCGGCTGGAAGAAACCAACCCCTCATTGGCCGCCTGCAATGGCCAATGATATGCAGCCGGCGTATAAAGGCGATCCGGCAGCGCCTTCACCAGCGTCTCGCCGCTGCGGGCAAAAGCATCGTAATCGGCCGCGGCCGACGTGAGGCCGATCAAAAGCCCCTGCTGATGGAATACCACCGGCAGCAGTCCGGTCAGCGTGGCTTGCAACTCTTCATACCGTTCATCGAAATGTTCGCTCAGTTCCTTAACAAACCAATAAAATTCCAAGGAACCGGCTTCATTGTAACAACCGGCCGGCGATAAATAGGAATTCAGCCGGGAAGCCATCACCTGATTGGACGAACGCAAAAGATTCAGTTCCAAAGACGACCGCGTCTGGGCGATGAGTTCTCCCACCCGCTTCCGGTCAGCAAAAGAACTCGTCGTCAGAATCTCCATCAAAAGTTTGGTAAGCTCCGGCAGCTTCTCTGTCAGCGCCTTGGCCCGGATACGGAATTTTGGCAAACAGGCATCCGGCTCATCCTTCCGGGAAAAAGCCTGCAAATCATATGAAATGCCGCCTGTATGCAAATTAATGAGATTGGCCAACTCCGCATAAGAATGTTTCGCCGTATCAACGGCTCCTATGAGCTCCGTCAAAAGATAGGCATAGGGGAGTTTTTCCTGCGGTACCGCCGCCGCATCAAAGAATAAAGACAAGTACGCAATCCCCTGTGTCACAATATCACTATACAAAATTTTGGCCCCGCACAAATCGCGTTCTTCACAAATCAGCGGATCCATTTCTTTCTTGATATCCGTCAGCTGCAGCAAAGGTATTTTGGCCAGAGCCTCCGGCGTATCCTCAGTTTGCTGCCGTTCCTTGAGCTTCGCCGTCAGCGCAATGATGCGGCTGATCTCTTCCGGCGTCATCGCGGCTTTTTTTGCCGCCAGTTTGGCCGCCGTCGCCGCTTCGCGCTCCGCCGCCATCGTCGTACTGGGCCGGAGCGCCAGCAGCACCTGATGCGGGTTTTTTAAAATGCAGCGCTCTGCCAATTTTTCAAAATAGCCCTGATTCAGGCCATTCTTAAACGTCTGAAAAGCCTCTTCATAATAAAGATACATCGCCGGATCGGCATCATACAGCCAACTGTTCATAATATTGATATTATAAATCAAGCCTTTAGGGAACTGGTTGAAATCCGCCTCCCGGAAACGAAATTCAAACAAATTGATGGAAGCCTGCAGCAGCGTGCGGTCGATGCCCTCACTGACCAGCTTTGTTAAAGCCGTACGGATCACATCGTAGAACTTTTCCGCCCGCTCCGGTTCGGAATTTTGCGCCACAATCGACAAATACGGCTGCCGCACCGACGGTTCAAACGACGACGCGATATCCCGGCCGATTTTGGCATCCAGCAATGCCTGCCGCAGTGGCGCCGCTTCGGTTTTCAGCAGCGCATGCTCCAGGATCATAAGTCCGAGCACCGTTTCACGATCCTCCGCTTCACAGGCGATCATATTCAGCGCCAGAAACGTCTTTTCCCCGGTACTCTCGCCGGCGCCGACCGGATACTCCGCTGCTACGCGCTGCATTGCCGGAAACAACGGCTGTTTCCGGATAACGGATTCCACGGGAATCCGGGTGAAATGGGACAAATATTCCTCATCGAGAAATTTAAGCTTCGCCTCAATATCCATATCGCCGTAAAGGAACAAATAACTGTTGGCCGGATGGTAATACTTTTTATGAAAGCCAATAAACATCTCCTGCGTCAAATCAGGAATCTTCTCCGGATTGCCCCCCGACTCAGCATGATACGTGGTATCCGGATACAAGGTCTGCAGCGTCCGGGTCTCCAAAAGATCCTCCGGCGAAGACAGCGCGCCTTTCATTTCATTATAAACCACCCCGCTGTAGCGCAGTTCATCCTCCGGCTTTTCAATTTCATAGTGCCAGCCTTCCTGCATCAGCACTTCCGGCGTATTGTACATCGCCGGATAAAACACCGCGTCAAGATACACATCCATAAGATTTTGAAAATCTTTATCATTGCGGCTCGCCACCGGGTACATCGTCTTATCCGGAAAAGTCATCGCATTCAAAAACGTATTCAGAGATCCCTTCACCAGCTCGACAAACGGCTCTTTCAGCGGGAATTTACGGGAACCGCAGAGCGTTGAATGCTCGACAATATGCGGCACGCCAGTATCATCCGTTGGCGGCGTACGGAACGTTACGGAAAACACCTTATTGTCATCCTTATTCTGTAAAAAGAAAAGCCGGGCGCCGCTCTTCTCATGAACAAATTCATAAGCAGATGAATCTACCTCTGCCACCCGCTGCGTCTTTAAAAGTTTAAACCCATGTACTGTCTCATTTACCTTCATCCAGTTTTGTCTCCTTTATACAGGAAAATACCGGTTCATCATCCCGATGGGCAGAACCCGCATTTCCATAACAGTTACTTTATATTATAACATAAGATATCCTTTTTTTATCAATAAAAAAGGCTGCCGCTCCGGCCGGATTTTCTCCCGGTCAAAAACGGCAGTCTGAAATATATGCCTTATTTGCCTGCCCATAAGCGCAGGATGTTATCCATCATGAAAGCAAGATTCTCCCGGCTGTGCCCGATTGCCTCTGCATAAGCCAGCGGCTCCCGATTGATACTGAAAGCGGCTGTCACGCCTTCAGCATAAGCTGCCTCAAGTCCGCGGCCAATGGCTCCGGCAACACAGATCACCGGTACCTTCGCCCGCTGAGCCCGGCGAGCTACTCCGATAACAACCTTGCCCATCAAAGACTGCTGATCGAATTTTCCTTCTCCGGTGAAAACCAGATCACTGTCCTGCAGCAGTTGGTCAAAATGAACAGCATCCAAGACAGCATCAATTCCTTTTTGCAGCATGCTGCCAAAAAAAGCCACGCAGCCGGCTCCCATGCCGCCGGCTGCACCTGCGCCCGGCAGCGCCGCTACGGATACCCCGAGATCCCGCTGCAGCAGCGCGGCCAAATGCACCAGGCCGTCCTCCAGCACCTTGACCATGGCGGCGTCAGCGCCCTTTTGTGGAGCAAATACCGCTGCCGCGCCTTGCGCGCCCAACAGCGGATTATCAATATCGCACATGGTTACACAGGTCACCCGCTTCAACTCCGGCAGCATGTTGGCAACGTCCACCGCCGCAATCTGCCGCAGCGTGGTCCCGGTCGGCACAAAGGCTTGTCCCTGCGCATCGCGAAACACCGCTCCCAACGCCGCGGCCGCGCCGCATCCGCCATCGTTGGTCGCACTGCCGCCCAGTCCCAGAATTAACTTTGTAGCCCCGTGCTCCAAAGCATGCCGCATCAGCTGACCGACCCCGAACGTAGTCGCAGCGCCAACATCCAGATGATTACTGGCCAGCGGCAGCCCGGCCGCTGCCGCCATCTCAATGACCGCCGTCCCATCCGGCAGCCGCCCATAAAAAGATGGAACCTCAGTAAAAAACGGCCCCTGGACCGATACCTCAACCCGTTCGCCGCCCACAGCAGCCAAAAAAGCTTCCACGGTTCCTTCCCCGCCGTCAGCAACCGGCACTTTGACTATGGCAGCCTCCGAATAACGGCGGCGAACCGCAGTTTCCATGATGTCACAAACTTCTCGTGAGCTCAGCGTCCCTTTAAATGAATCCGGAACAATCAGCACTTTCTTCATTCCTTGTCACCAGCTCCCTTGCATCTTCCTTCGGCCACGATTTTTTACGCCCCCAGCCAGATGGCTTTCTGCCCTTGTTCTTTGACGCAGCCTCAGCAGAAGATCAGCGACAGAATATATACCACGATAACCGTCGTCACGCCTTCCACAAAAGTAACGCCTGTCTGGCATTTATAAGCGATATTCGTCGGCATATCGGAAAACTGCGAAACCACCCAGAAATACGAATCATTCGCGTGCGACACCACCATCGAGCCGGCGCCAATCGCCATAATGACCAGCGCTTTGCCGATTTCCGACTCAAAGCCCAGCGACGGCATCATCGGTGCGACCATGGCCGACGTCACGATCATTGCCACCGTAGATGCTCCCATCGCTGTCTTCAGAATTGCGGCAATAATAAAGGGCAAGAATACGCCGACGCTTAACGACAGCAATACGGAACTCAGCGCTTCTGCCAACGGCAGCGTCTTTAAAATCGCGCCGAAGGAACCGCCGGCGCCGGTAATGACCAGAATGGAAGCCGAATTTTTTACGCCTTCACTCATCCAATCAAAAGTGTTTTTCTTCTCCGAAACCGGAATCAGCGTCATGGCCAAAAAAATTCCCAGAATAAGCGCAATGACTGGGTCGCCAATAAACGAAGCAAAGCTCTTGACCATGCCGGCGCCCAACGGCGCGGAAGGAAAATCAGCCAGCGACTTCACGGCAATGAGCAGGATTGGCAATAAAATAGGAGCAAAACTATGCACGACGCCGGGCAGTTTGCCGTATTTTTCCATGAGCTCTTCCACCGTAAATTCCGGATTGGCTGGAATATCATATTTGACCGCTACTTTCTTCGCATAAATGAAACCGGCCAGCGTCGCCGGAATAGACACAACCAGCCCGACGCAAATAACCATGCCAAGATCTGCATTGAGCGTCCCGGCCATCGCAATCGGTCCCGGCGTCGGCGGCACCAGACAATGCGTCGCATAAAGGCCGGAACTCAGCGCCGTGGCCATAACGGCCAGCGACGTATTGGAACGGTCTGCCAGCGCGCGGGCAATCGGCGAAAGAATAACAAAGCCCGAGTCACAAAAAACCGGAATGCCCGTAATATAACCGGTAATGCTCACCGTCAGCACCGACCGAGCCTTGCCGACGACGCCGAGAATCGTGTTCGCCATGACCAGCGCCGCGCCGGTTTTTTCCAAAATCGTGCCGATAATCGTACCGGCGACGATGACAATACCAATGCTGGACAATATACTGCCAAAGCCATCCTTAACAATCTTAATGACCTGATTAGCCGGCATGCCGCATACCAAACCGACAAAAATGGAAACCAGCACCATGACCAGAAACGGATGCTGCTTAAACTTACTAATTGCGATAATCATTGCAACCACGGCGACAAAAATCACCGTCGCCATAAATAAACCTGACATAACAAATCCTCCTCTGCTAATGAGCCGGTAAACTAAAATTCCACCACATCTCCCGTGGATAAAAGACAACCCGCGATTTCATCCTGCTGCAGCCGCTCCCGCACCAGCGTGCCGGAACAATGACAAAGCCCCAGACGGCGAACGCCCATCGCCCGTAGGCGAAGCAGCGTCTGATCAATACGGGCGGTATCGGCTTCCATAAGATGGGTGCCTCCCATAACGCTCAAAACCGGCAGCTGCAGGCGCTCATGAACTGCCGTCACCATATTCAGAATGCCCGGATGGGAACAACCGGTAATGACTGCCACGCCCTCGCCTTCGCGTACGACCAGACAGATTTCATCTCCGAAAGAATCGATATGCTTGTCCGTCCCGCAAACGAAGCGCGCCGGTATTGTTTCAAAAGTATAAATCCGAGGGAAATTTCCCATGAGCCAACAGCTGTCGTCGAGCGCCAGCACATCCTGACAAACGCGCTGTTCTATGCCCCAGTCAGCCAGTTCCCGCTGGCCAAACCCGGCTCCCAGATAAGTATATTTATTTTCCGCCTGATTCCAGCTATATTTTTCATCCCAGAAACCCGCGCCGGTATAAAGAGCCTGCGGCTTCGCCTGCTGCAAAAGTGTCGGAAATCCGCCCGCATGATCATAATGCGCATGACTGCAGACCGCAAACTGTACCCGGGAAAGCGCTGCATGCAGGCGCGGCGCATTGCGCCAGGCCATACCGGTCGCGCCATGATCAAAGACAAAAACCGACTGCGGCGTTTCTACATACAGAGAAAGCCCATGTTCCAGTTCTAAAGAATGGTTTTCCGAACCAGTGTCTTCCACCAGAATTTTTATTGAAACCATTTTCTCACCTCCATCCCATCATTGCAGCCTTAGTTCACATGACGGCTTGACGCCTTCTGACCTCATGCCGGATTTACCCTTGGATTAAAATCAACAATATATATCCTTTCTTTTTGTTGTTTAAGGATTGTCTTTCATTATAGAATACTTTTTTATAACCGTCTATGTTATGCCAGACATAATAAATGATTATTTTTTGTTTTTTAAGACAGATTCATCTTTTCCCTCCTGATAAAATAGCAACGCCATATAAAATACAGCCGCATGCCTTGGCTGCCGCACATCATAACCCGTCAGGCGAGCCAAACGGCGCAGTTTATACTGCAGAGTGTTTTTATGCAGATACAGCCGCTGCGCCGTCCCCTGTAAAGACCCTTCCGCCGCAAAATACGCTTCCAGCATCTCCATGACCTGCGCCCGTTCCTCCGGCGCATACGCCCGAAAGATTTTTTCCAGATAATCAAATTTTGTTCCGGACGAAATCTCATTCAAAAACATCTCCAGATCGAGATGGCTGTAGATCATGATATTCCGCTTCAGCACCGATGCGGTGCGCCAGGCCTTATCCGCCTGCACATAGGCTTCATGTATGTTATCGCTCACGCCGTCAATGCCGATGCGCAGCTGCAGGCGAAAATCATGATCTACCATGGCAAAAAGTTCCTGTGCCAGTTCCAGCAGGCGGCTGTCGGAACGCTCCCGCAGCAAAAGGATCTGCCGAGCCGCATTGCGCAGTACCAGCGCCTTCGGTTGCTGTTGAAGAATCTCCAGCACCGCATTTTCAATCCGCTCGATCAACTCCTGCCCTTCCAGGGTGTCAATATAATCGCCGACCCGATCCAGGCTCAGCACCATGACGCGGCGCGGTAAATGAATATCAATGCCGAGCGTTGCGCCGCGCTCAGATAAAAGTTCCGGCCGGAGAATTCCATTTCCCAGAACCCATTCCTCCAGGAAACGGCTGGTGACGCGCAGATCCAATCGCTTTTCATCTTCTCGTTCCCGCTCGCGAATCAGGATCTCCGTCATTTTCTTGACAACCTGCCCATAGCCGATGACCTGATCATACGCGCCGGTAATGCCAATGACGCCAATAATCCGGCTCTCATACTCCAGCGGCAGATTAATTCCCCGCCGCATCTGACCGGTTTCCATTTCCGGAGTAATATAAAGTTCCGCCAGTTGTTCATCGATAATTTTTTTGGCGCCTTCATGAAAATTGCCAATACGCGAAGCATCCGTGCTGGCAATAATATAGCCATGTGCATCCATCATATTAATATTCTGCCGGACGATCGCACCAATCTGCTCCACAATGTCCTGCGCCTGTTCTACCACAAATTCAATAACAATCTCCCTTCTTCCCCCGTGAAATGCAAAACAGCAGCTGGTCCCGGAAATCCATTCCGCGAACCTGCTGCTGTCCTTACCACAATCGGTTATTCTTTTTCCAGACGTTCCAGCGCGCGGTGAGCGATATCATGGCGATGATATTCATCCTGGAAATGGATCTTATCCACCCCTGCGTAGGCTTTATTTACCGCCTCCCGGATACTGCCGGCTTTGGCAGTCACGCCGAGCACCCGTCCGCCGTTGGTAACAATTTTTCCATTCTGCTGCGCTGTTCCGGCATGAAACACCAACGCGCCGGCCGCGGCTGCATCCGCCAGTCCATTGATCTCCATGCCCTTTTTATATGCCTTGGGATAACCGCCCGAGGCCATGACCACACAAACCGCCGCGCCGTCATCCCAGCCGATCGGCATTGCAGCCAGCGTGCCGTCAATACAGGCCAGCATGATCTTCACCAGATCCCCCTGCAAAAGCGGCAGCACGACCTGCGTCTCCGGATCGCCGAAGCGCGCATTAAACTCTACGACCTTTGGTCCTTTGTCGGTAATCATGAGACCGGCATAAAGACAGCCCTTGTATGTACGGCCCTCTTTCTTCATCGCCGCAATCACCGGCTCAAGAATTTCTGTCTGCACCCGGGCCCGGAGCGCCGGCGTCAGCACCGGCGCCGGCGCATACGTACCCATCCCGCCGGTATTCGGTCCCTGATCGCCGTCATAAATACATTTATGATCCTGCGAAGAAACCATTGGCACAATGGTTTCGCCATCGGTAAACGCCAGCAGAGAAGCTTCTTCACCGCTCATGAATTCCTCGATCACAACACGGCTGCCGGCAGCGCCAAACGCCTTGTCCTGCATGATTTCATCAATCGCAGCGATAGCCTCATTCACCGTTTTGGCCACAACGACGCCCTTGCCAGCAGCCAGTCCGTCAGCCTTGACGACAATTGGAGCCCCCATCTGGCGCACATAGACACGAGCCCGAGACGCATCGTTGAAGATTTCATAGCGCGCCGTCGGAATATGGTATCTTTTCATAAGATTTTTAGAAAAAGCCTTGGACCCTTCGAGCTCCGCCGCCAGTTTTGAAGGACCAAACGCCTTGATCCCGGCAGCTAAAAGAGCGTCAACCACACCATTTGTCAGCGGCACCTCGGGTCCGACGACAGCGAGATCAATCGCTTTCTGCTGCGCCAGCCGCACCACAGCATCATTGTCCTCGATATCGACGTCCGGTACACACACCGCCAGTTCCGCCATCCCCGGATTGCCCGGAACCGCATAAATTTTATCTGCCAGCGGACTTTGACTAAGTTTCCATACCAGCGTATGTTCCCGTCCGCCGCTGCCAAGTACCAATATATTCATGATTCCAGCCTTCCTTTATTTCATTTATTGATTTGTTCCTTCAAATATCCCTGAATACAAGCATCGTATTCTGCCGTATGCTGGAAAGCTTCCTGTGCCAGCTGCATGCGCATCATGCCGCTGACACATCCCTCTTTGAGAATGGCCCCGGCAATCTGATCATAGCGCGCCGGATTGGTAACGACCGTCACAAACTTGAAATTTTTTGCCGCCGCCCGGATCATTGCCGGTCCGCCAATATCAATGTTCTCAATGGCCTCTGCCAGCTTGACATCCGAACGGGCAATCGTCGCCTGAAACGGATACAAATTCACGACTACCAGATCAATCGGCGTGATTTTATGTTCTTTCATCGCCTGCACATGCGCCGGATTGTCCCGCACAGCCAATATTCCGCCATGAATATACGGATTCAGCGTCTTGACCCGCCCGTCCATAATTTCCGGAAAGCCGGTGACATCGCTCACGTACATGACCGGAATCCCTGCCTCTTTAATCGCCTTCATCGTTCCGCCGGTAGAAACGATCTCCACCCCAGCTGCATGGAGCTTGCGTGCAAACTCAACAACGCCTTTTTTGTCTGATACACTGACTAACGCTCGCTTGATTTTCATTACAATCCCCGCCTTTTCTCTTATGATTTTATTCTGACATGCCGACCCTCAGTCACCAGCCGGCCTTTCAAATAAAGCTCAATTGCTTTCGGATACAAAACATGCTCCTGCTCCAATACGCGCGCCGCCAGAGTATCTTCCGTATCATCATCCGCGACCGGCACCGCTGCCTGCAGAATAATTGGGCCGCTGTCCATCCCCTCATCAACGAAGTGAATCGTGCAGCCTGATACCTTGACCCCGTAAGCCAGCACATCGCGATGCGCATGTGCGCCGCCAAAAGACGGCAGCAGCGATGGATGAATGTTCATGATCCGCCCGGAAAATTCCCGTACAAAATAAGGGCTCAGTATGCGCATAAAGCCCGCAAGGATAACCAGCGTCACGCCATGTTCCTTAAGGCTGGCCGCTAGTTTCTCCTCGAATTCCTGCCGGCTGGCACAGCGCTTACGGTCTACGCAGATATGCGGAATGCCCGCCTGCGCGGCGCGCTCCAACGCTTTGGCCTCCGGCTTGTCCGTGATCACCAGCCCAATGGCGGCTGGAATCTGCCCGCTCTCCGCAGCGGCTATAATCGACTGCAGATTTGTCCCTCTCCCGGAACAGAGAACCCCCAGCACCGGTTTATTCATGGAATACGCCGCCTTTGATCGTCACGGCATGTTCGCCTTTTACGACCCGGCCCATCGTATAGTAGGGTTCGCCAGCCGCCGACAGGGCGGCGCCGATTTTTTTCGCCTCATCCGGAGCCGCCAAAATCACCATGCCGATTCCCATATTAAAAGTACGGTACATTTCCTTCCAATCCACATTGCCCCAGCTTTGCAGCAAGCGGAAAATCGGCGGCACCGACCAAGCGCCGGCATCGACCTCAACGCCCATACCTTCCGGCAGCGCGCGCGGAATATTGTCATAGAAACCGCCGCCCGTGATATGAGCCATACCGTGAATGGCAAATTTTTCAATCAACGGCAGGCACACGCGCGGATATAGCCGCGTCGGCGTCAAAAGTTCCTCGCCGATCGTCCGGCCTAACTCGTCAATATACTCATCGCCCTTGAAGCCCTTGACCTCAAAGCAAATCTTGCGCACGAGCGAAAAACCATTGGAATGGAGTCCGGATGACGGCAGCCCCAGCAGTACATCGCCTTCCTGCACCCGCTCGCTGGTAATGATCTTTGACTTCTCAACCACGCCCACCGCAAAGCCGGCAATATCATATTCGCCTTCCGGATAAAACCCGTGCATCTCGGCTGTTTCGCCGCCGATCAAAGCGCAGCCGGATTCCCGGCACGCTCCCGCCACGCCTTTTACCACCGAAGCCACCTGCTCCGGCAGCAGCTTGCCTACGGCAAGATAATCAAGGAAAAACAACGGCTCCGCACCCTGTACGAGAATATCATTGACGCACATGGCTACGGCATCCTGACCGATCGTATCATGCTTGTCCAGCATAAAAGCCAGCCGCAGTTTTGTTCCGACGCCATCCGTTCCCGAGACAAGCACCGGCTCCTTATATTTAGCGCTCTGCAGGGCAAACAGCCCGCCAAAGCCGCCCAGATCGCCCAGCACCTCCGGCCGATATGTCGCCTTCACACTATCCTTAATCAGTGATACCGAATAATTGCCGGCATCAATATCCACTCCGGCATCCCGGTACGTGAGTTTCTTCTCCATATTTACCTCCATTACAAAGTGTTATATATGCCATTATCCATAACAACAACTGTGTTATGGATAATGTTAAAGGCACGTTATTTCTTTTTTCCCTGTTCAAACACATACTTGTCCGACCCCGTCGGAATATCTCCCTGCCGGATGGGGTAAGCGCTATTGAAACAAGCATAGCACATATCATCGGCACGCACGGCCGAAACGCACTGCTTGAGCCCTTCAATTGAAAGAAAATGCAGCGAATCCGCCTGAATATACTCGCGAATCTCCTCCACCGTCTTGGTCGCCGCAATCAATTCCTTGCGCACCGAAGTATCGATGCCATAAAAACACGGGTAGCCGATGGGAGGCGAGCTCACGCACATATGCACAGCCTTGGCGCCGGCGCTGCGCAGCATCTTCACAATTTTGCCGCTGGTCGTGCCGCGCACAATGGAATCGTCCACCATGATCACCGACTTGCCCTCAACCGCGGAGCGAATCGCATTCAGCTTCAATTTTACCGCCGTATCCCGTTTCTTCTGCGTTGGCTGGATAAATGTACGCCCGATATACCGATTCTTGATCAGGCCCTCTACAAATGGAATCCCCGACTCGTAAGCATATCCCGTAGCTGCCGTCGTCCCGGAATCCGGCACCGAAATCACGACATCGCCCTTGTACTGGCTCTCACGCGCCAGCATGCGGCCCATCATAAAACGCGCATCATGCACACTCTGCCCATCGATGACCGAGTCCGGCCGGGCAAAATAAATATACTCGAAAATACAGGAAGCACGCTGCGTTTCCTTGGCAAAATGATATGAAGTCAAGCCATGCTCATCAATGACAACCATCTCGCCCGGCTCCACATCCCGCACGAACTCAGCCCCCACGACATCCAGCCCGCAGCTTTCCGAAGAAAGGATCCAGGCATCATCGAGTTTGCCGATGCAAAGAGGCCGAAAACCTTGCGGATCGCGTACGCCGATGAGCTTTGTCTCGGTCATGATTGTGAGGCAGTATGCCCCCTTGATCTGCAGCAAGCTCTCCATGATCTTATCTTCAACCGTTGCCTTGCGCGAACGGGCGATAAGATTCACAAACACCTCAGAATCAATCGACGTCTGGAAAATTGTTCCCTTTTGTTCCAAATCATGTCGGATCTCGGCCGCATTGGTCAGATTACCGTTATGGGCCAGACTGATCTTGCCTCCGGCATAATTTACGATCAGCGGCTGCGTGTTTGCCAAAAGGCTGGAACCCGTTGTCGAATAGCGAACGTGCCCAATGGCGATATACTGATTATCCATATGCGGAACCTGATGGCGGAACACCTCGTTTACAAGGCCCATGCCGCGCGTAACATCCATCCAGGCGCCATCCGTAATCGCGATCCCCGCGCTTTCCTGCCCGCGATGCTGCAGCGCATACAGCCCGAGATATGTCATCGCCGATACATCTTCATCATGAGAATAAACGCCGTAAACGCCGCACTCTTCCTTCCAGTGATTGGATTCGATTTCTATCATTCTTTTCTTTCTTCCCCCATCAGTCTGTCAAACAGCTATTTCTCTATTGCCTTGCTTCGTGAAAACCAGTGCGCTCTGCCAATCAAAGCTGGGCCGCCACATGAGCCGCCTTCTTATCTACTTCCGCCGCCAGCTTCTCCCTATAAGCCTTGAGCTTCTTCTGCAGATCCGCATCGGCAACCGCAAAGATCTCAACGGCAAACAGCGCGGCATTCTTCGCTCCGTTGATTGCCATCGTGGCAACCGGAATCCCCGGCGGCATCTGAACCGTGCTCAAAAGAGCATCCATGCCGTTCAAAGAAGTCGCATTAATCGGCACGCCGATGACCGGCAAAGTCGTATAGCTCGCAATGACGCCGCCCAAATGCGCCGCCATCCCCGCAGCCGAAATAAACGCGCCGATACCATGCTCCGGCGCTGACAAAACAAAATCACGCACCTTGGCCGGAGTGCGGTGCGCCGATGCCACCACAACTTCTGAAGCAATATCAAACTGCTTCAAAATCTCCACCGCTGGTTTCATAATCGGCCAGTCGGAATCACTGCCTATTACGATCGCCACTTTCATGAAACAATCATCTCCTAAAGAATTTCTCTATCAAATAATACTCCACCATACATGATACAGAAATAACAAAAAGCTGTCAACGCAAAACACGAGATTTTCTCCCGTATCGCCCGACAGCTTTCGGTTATTTTATCCCAATGCCTAACCGGCCCTGATACGCCCGCCTCTATCGGCGGTTCGTAAAAGCGGGCCAGTAAATTTATCTGGCCTCCAGCAGGGAAACAATCGCCGGCCCGATGTCACTCGTTTTAGCGGTGCCCCCCAGATCCGGCGTCAGCGTCTTTTTCTCGATCAGCAGGGTTTCAATGGCCTGCAGCACCTGCTGCCCCCAGCCAGTCTCACCCCAGTCATCCAGCATCTGGCTCACAGCCCAGATGCTGGCCAGCGGGTCGGATATCCCCTGACCCGCAATATCCGGCGCCGATCCGTGAATTGGCTCAAACATGGACGGGAATTTCTTTTCCGGATTCAGATTGGCTCCGGCAGCCAGTCCCATGCCGCCCGCAATCGCCGCTCCCAGATCGGTGAGGATATCGCCGAAAAGATTAGATGCCACAACGATTTGAAAGCGCTGTGGATCTTTGACAAAAAACATGCTAGCCGCATCTACGAGCAGCGAATACGTCTGAACTTCCGGATAGTCCTGTCCGACTTCTTTAAAAATCTGATCCCAGAAAACCATGGAATAGCCCAGAGCATTACCCTTGCTGATGCTTGTAAGCGTCTTGTGCTCTTTTTTCGCCAGCTCATAAGCATAGCGGATAACCCGTTCTGTCCCTTTGCGTGAAAAAACGCTGGTCTGCAGCGCCATCTCCTGCGGAGTCCCCGGATAGAGACGCGCGCCGACATTGGCGTATTCCCCCTCGCTGTTCTCGCGGACAACCGTCATATCGATATCGCCGGGATGAATTCCCGTGAGCGGGCAAGGCGCTCCCTGCAGCAGCTTCACCGGCCGCAGGTTGATATACTGGTCGAAGCCGCGGCGGATTTGCAGCAGCAGTCCGCCCAATGACACATTATCCGGAACACCGGGATAGCCCACGGCGCCAAGATATATGGCATCAAATCCCTTGAGCTGTTCCAGCCCATCCTCATCCATCATCTTTCCATGCTGGAGATAATACTGACAACCCCAGGGGAAATGTGTAAACTCTACTGAGAATTTCCCATCCAGACGAGCCACCGCCTCCAGGACCTTAATTCCCTCAGCAAGCACTTCCGGCCCAATGCCGTCGCCGGCGATAACCGCAACTTTGTATTGTTTCATCATATCCATCCCTTCTGTTCGTCATTTTTCTTTTACTATAATAGGATTCGAGAAAAAAAGAGAATCTCCTTGTTCGGGAAATTCTCTTCAGTAAACTTTTTATTTAATTTTTGTATCAACCACAACCATGCGCGGCTGCGTCTGCTGATCCAGATAGGCGGCCAACACACCGGAATGCGTCCGAACGGCCGTTGTTGTTTCCCCGTGGGCACGTTTTATCCGTTCCGTTTCATCAAAAGGCATCTCGTCGTATTCCTTACGGCTGGAATACTTCAGCCATTCATCCTGCAGCGCCCGCAGCTTCATCAGCAGCAGCTCCGTATCGCTGCCCGGCGCCGCACTGCCAGCACCAACACCAGCCACATTTTCTGCCGATCCGGCACTTCCATTGGCAGTTGGTTCCATGGCACCGGCTGCCCCGGCGGCAAGCCCGCTCGCCGGAACCGCTGCCGAAGCAGCCGTCCCTAAACCCGCAGCCGCTATTTCTGAGCCCCCTGCCGTCGGGCTCCCTGATACCTCGCCGGCAGACATAGGCGCGGCAGCCTGTATTCCGGTATTGGCCGCCGTTCCGATTGCCGCCGATACACTGCCCGCATCCATCGCGGCTGCCGATTTCCCGCTGGCCGTCATCGGCGCTGCCGATGAACTGCCGCCCGCAGCGCCGCCTCCTGCGGTCATTGCCTGCCCGGACGACAGCTCCGATGCCGCCTCGCTGGAAACTTTCATCGCCGCCCGTACCACCGCCTGCTGCGCCTGCGCCTGCGTCTTACAGCGCTTCAGCTCGCGGCGCAATTCTTCCCGAGCATCCTGCGCTTTTTTTGCCTTTTCATACAGCGCCGGATCCTGCTCCTTTAAAAATCGCATTTCCTCATCTGACAATTCCCGGCCATTCATAAGCTCCTGCTTAATAAAAGCCGTATGCAGCTGATTCGCTTGATCACGGGACGCCTTGACATTCTGCACCATCTGCTGCCGGTAATCATGCTTGATCTCCGCCGCCGTCCGGAACTGCTGCCCCGTAGAGATCTTGTAATTCGCCTGAAACTGCAAATTCCGCTGCTGCAGATACGATCCGAGCTTACCGATTCCCTCGAACATCTCATCACATCCTTGTTACTATTCCACATAAATACGTATGCTCTACTATATATGTCGAACGTTCTCGGGAAAAACTTAAGACAACGACCGGTTTAAGTCGGCCAAAAGATCGGCCGTACGGACTGCCGCCGCCCATTTTATACCACAGCCGCCAGCCGCGCCTCATCTGCGCCCAGTAATTGCCGGCAAAAACAATCGGTCAGATGAAGTTCAGCGCGCTGCAGAGAGGCTGCACCCAGCTGCCGCCGTCCGGCAGCGTCCAACCGATGCAGCAGCGCCGCCGCTTCCGTCTCGCGCCCCCGCCGGCCGCACCAACAGGCGGCGACAAAGCAAGCCGCCCCCTGAACCAGCATCTCCCGGCCATCCCCGGTAAACGCGCGCAGCGCCGTCCCCTCCTGCACCAACAGCAGCTGATCGCCGCCGACGCCCCGCCGACGATCCAGCAAGAGAGAAATACCGCCGGCACCGGGCAGCGGTCCCTCCGCCAGATCCCAGACAATATATTCCTGCCCCTGCAGTAAAAAAATTTGTAACCGCATCATCATAACGCCTCCGCTTCCTGATTAACCCCAGTATAGCAGACACAATATGCATAAAAAATGTAAATTGTGCTGTTCATAATGCAAAAAGTGCTTTATAATCAATCTGAGGCGATTACACCATGAATATATACGCAGACAATTACGAAAAAAAAGGCTATCTGCTCACGTCTTTCAAAATTTTTCGGTTAAACGATACCCCGCTCACGGGCATCCCTTTCCATTACCATGATTTTCATAAAATCATCCTGTTTCTTCAGGGACAAGCCAGCTACAGCATTGAAGGAAAGACCTATCCGCTCGCGCCGCGCGATATCATCTTTGTCCGGGCTGGAGAAATTCATCGTCCGGAGCCGCAGCCGGATTTTCCCTATGAGCGCATTATCATCTACGTTTCCCCCGCTTTTTTGAAACGTTATACCAAATCCGACGGCGATCTGGCCGCGTGCTTCCAGACACCGCCGGGCGATTCCAGCGTCATGCACCTGTCACCGGGCAAAAGCCACGATCTGCTCTTCCATATGGAAAAACTGGAACAAGTCACGCATCAGCAGGGTTTTGCTAATGAACTCTATATAGAAATGCTGTTTGTCGAATTCATGATCCTGCTCAACCGAGCGCTTCAGAACCGCGACATCGACCCGCTGCACCGTGTCAGCTATGACCGAAAAATCCAGCCTGTAATCCGCTATATTCAGACGCATCTGACGGAAGACCTCACCATCGACCATCTGGCCGCCGTCAGCTATCTCAGCCGCTACTACCTCATGCGCCGTTTTAAAGCGGCCACCGGCTATGGAATTCACCAGTACATCATCAGCAAACGCCTTTTAAAAGCGCGCCAGATGCTGACGAGCAGCATGCCGCTGACCGAACTTTGCTATGCCTGTGGCTTCCGCGATTACTCCGCTTTCTCCCGCGCCTTTCGCGCCATGTTTCAATGTACTCCGCTGGAATACCGTAAACGGCAGCTTTGACCATCCGACCGCTGCCTCCCGGCATTTTCCCGCAAAAAAGACTGCGACATCGCCTTTACCGGCGTACCGCAGTCTTTTTTCAATACATCAGCCGCGCCCGTGCCCATTGTCGCCGCAGCCTTGTCCATGACTATGCCCGCCGCATTCGCCGCCGTGCTCATGGCCATGATGATCACAGTTGGCTGCCGTTTGATACGACAACGTTCCGGCCAGCAAAGCGGCAACTGCCTCGTCACAGCTGCCGCTTACACCGGCATAGAGCGTAATGCCGGCGCCAGCCAGCATCTGCTGTGCCCCGCCGCCAATGCCGCCGCAAATGAGCGCTGTAATCCCGCCGGCGGCCAACAACCCGGCCAAAGCGCCGTGTCCCTGTCCATTGGTCCCGATGACCTCGCTGCTGACTACTTTATTATCTTTGACTTCATAAACTTTAAACGCCTGCGATTGGCCAAAATGCTGAAATACCTGACCATTAGAATCATACGTTACTGCTATTTTCATTTTTACTTCGTCTCCTTTACATCTATCTTTTTCAATACCGCTATCATCTCATCCAGCCAATGGCCTTCAAACTGTTCCACAGCACCGTTATCGCAAAGCGCCGCCAGCTGCGGATCCACCGGAATGCGACCGAGCACCGGCAAGCCATACTGCGCCGCTGTCGCCGGCAAATGGCTCTCGCCAAAAATCTTATGCTCTTTGCCACAATCCGGGCAACGGAAATATGCCATGTTCTCAATAAGTCCCAAAATAGGAACTTCCATCATTTGCGCCATATTCACCGCTTTGGCCACAATCATCGAAACCAGTTCCTGCGGCGAAGTCACGACCAGAATGCCGTCCACCGGCAACGACTGGAATACCGTGAGCGGAACATCGCCCGTTCCCGGCGGCATATCAATAAACAAATAATCGATGTCCTGCCAGATGATTTCCTGCCAGAACTGCTTGACCGTATTAGAAATCACCGGACCGCGCCAGACAACCGGATCGGTATCATGCGGCAGCAGCAGATTGATCGACATGATATCAATGCCGCCGTCGCTGGGCAAAGGATAGGCTCCGGACGCAGTGCCGCGCACTTCGCCGGTGACGCCAAATGCCTTGGGGATCGAAGGCCCGGTCACATCCGCATCCAGAATCCCCACATGAAAACCACTGCGGCTCATGAGCACCGCGGCCAATGAAGTCACCAGCGACTTGCCGACGCCCCCTTTGCCGCTCATAACGGCAATCACATGCCTGACACTGCTGAGCGCATTGGGCGCCGCCAGTAAACTCTCCCGCGACGGGCGCTCATCACAGCTCTCGCCACAACTTCCGCAATCATGATTGCAATTTGTTTCACTCATATTCCATCTGCCCCTTCGTATTCATATGCTGCCCGCACCGCGGACAAGCTCCCTTTCCGGCACCGCAGCAGCCGGCCGTCTCACACAACTGATAATCCCCGCCTTCAATAGAAAGCATGCGGCCATGCACCAGCACATCGGCTACCTTGCGTCGGGCCGTCATATAGATTCCTTGTACTGTCGTACGGGCAATCCCCATGCGCGCCGCACATTGTTCCTGGGAACAATTCTCCCAGTCCATCAGCCGGATCGTCTCATATTCGTCTACTGTCATCACTACGGCGTCGACTGCCTCCCGCCCCAGCGGACCGAAGCGTGCACACCCCGGCATACCGCAAACCCGCCGCCATTTTCTCGGCCTTGGCATACTCCTGCCTCCTTAGATTACTGACATATGTCATTTATAGTATATACCATTACCGACATATGTCAATAATTTTTTATTTTTTCTATAGCGTCCGAAGGCCAAAACAAAAAACACAAAACGGAGGCTTCATTCCGCGCCTCCGTTTTGTTGACTCACTCGTTTTTATCCCTGTTGTCCATGATATTCAACGCGGCGGATTTCCACCGCCCGGTTATTTTCATCCACCATGACCACCGTCGGACGAAACGCGGCGGCTTCTTTTTCCTCCATAAACGCATATGCCATGATAATCACGATGTCCCCCGGCTGAACACAGCGGGCAGCCGCTCCATTCAGGCAAATAACCCCGGAGTCGCGCGGCCCCGGAATCACATAAGTCTCCAGTCGGGCGCCATTATTATTATCAACCACCTGCACCCGTTCGTTGGGAAAAATATGCGCCTTTTCCATAAGAGCGACATCAATTGTAATGCTGCCCATATAATGCAGATTGGCCTCGGTAACGGCCGCGCAGTGAATTTTTGATTTAAATAAATTTAACAGCATGGCTTCTCTGCCTCCAGAATTATATTATCAATGAGCCGCGTCCGGCCGATCCGCACGGCAATGGCCAGCAAAGCCGGACCTTGTACCCGGCTGATATCCGCCAGCTCCGGAAAGGAATACAGTTCCACATAATCGGGATCTGCCAATGGTTCGCTGCCCAGCACTGTCTGCACAATCTGTTTCAATCGCAGACACTCCTTTTCCCCCTGGGAAAAAGCCGTCTGCGCCGCCTGCAGGCTCCGATGCAAGACCAGCGCGGCCGTGCGCTCTGAAGCAGAAAGATACACGTTGCGCGAACTGCGCGCCAGGCCGCTTGCTTCCCGGCTAATCGGCGCCATGACGACTTCCACCGGCAGGTTGAGATCCGCCACAAACCGGTGGATCACGACCACCTGCTGCGCATCTTTCTGCCCAAAAAAGGCCTTATCGGCCCGCGCCAGATTCATGAGCTTGACAACCACGGTAGCCACGCCGCGAAAATGTCCCGGCCGTTTAGCACCGCACAGTTTTTGCGTGATTGCGCTCTCTACGTTAATATACGTTGCATAACCCGAAGGATACATAACCACCGGATCGGGATGAAATACCGCGTCAACCGGAACCGTTGCCAATTGCGCGCAGTCATCTTCAAATTGCCGCGGATAAGCGTCATAATCTTCCCCAGGGCCGAACTGCACCGGGTTGACGAACACAGATGCCAGCACAACGTCGCAGCTCTGCCGGGCCAGCCGCATCAGCGTCAGATGCCCTTCATGCAGAGCGCCCATGGTCGGCACCAGCCCGATCGTCCGACCGGAAGCTTTGACGGCTTTTGTATATTCTTCGATTTCCTGAATCGTACGTAAAATTTTCATATGGATGGTTCTCCCTTTACTGTATTATTTTCTTCTGCCGGCAGCTGACTGGCAGCCGCTCGTTTTTCATCCCGGCGCACAAAATAATTAGCGGCCAAAGAACCGGATATATTGTGCCAGACGCTGAAAATCGCCCCGGGAATCGCCGCCGCCGGATTAAAATATAAAATGGCCAGCGACGCTGCCAAACCGGAATTTTGCATACCGACCTCAATGCTTACCGCCCGGGCTTTCGGCGGGGAAAGCCGGAACAGCTTGGCAACGCCATAACCCAGTCCCAAGCCAAAAACATTGTGACAGATCACAACCAGCGCAATGAGCGCGCCTTTCTCCAACAGCTTATCAGCGCTCATCGCCACAACCCCGCCCACGATCAAAACAATCGTAACGACGGAGACCAGCGGCAAATAAGCGAGCCAGCGCTGCACCAGCCCGCTGCAAAAATGGCGGGCCAGCAACCCGAGCAGAACGGGAAGCAGCACCATCTGCGCAATGGACTGCATCATCGACGCCCATGAGATGTCAATCCAAGCTCCGGCTAAAAGCCAGGTCAGGCAAGGCGTCATGACCGGCGCCAAAAGCGTGGTCGTCATGGTCATCGCCACCGAAAGAGCCACATCGCCTTTAGCCAGATACGTGATAACATTGGAAGCCGTCCCTCCCGGACAGGTTCCCACCAGGATCACACCGATAGCCAACTCCGGCGGCAAGTCAAACAGCTTGACCAAAGCCCAGGCCACCCCCGGCATGATCGTAAACTGCGCTGCCGCTCCCAGACAGACTTCCCAGGGCCGCCGCGCCAGCAAGCGAAAATCTTCCACCCGAAGCGTCATGCCCATGCCGAACATCACCAGTCCCAGCATCCAGGCAACGCGCGGTCCCACCCAGGTCAGCACCGATGGCCACAAGACCCCGGCAATGCCGATGAGCACCACGAGCAGCGCCATGTTGTTCACGAGAATCCCGCAAACTTTTTTCAAAAAAAAACCTCCTCAAATATAGAAATGAACTACCTTTGAGGCAAAAGAAAACGCCCTCCGGCGTTGACCGAAAGGCGTACGTATCCCTTATCATGATTACCCTTCCTGTCTCAGTCCGTATAGATCTAAGCAGATAAAATCATATGGAATTGTGCCGCAGCTGCATAAAAGTATAATTCACGAGTGATATTATCTTTTGCCACGCCAACAGAGTACCACAACCCGGCAAAAAATGCAATGCGAAAGTCAAAACTCCAACGGATGTTTCGTCAAAAACCCCGTATCAAAATCACCTTGTATAAAAGCGGGATGGCTGATCACCGCCAGCTGAAAAGCCGCAGTTGTTTGAACGCCTGCAATCTCCATCTCGCCCAGCGCCCGCTGCATACGGCGAATCGCTTCCTCGCGCGTGCGCCCCCAGACAATGATCTTGGCGATGAGGGAATCGTAATACGGCGGTATTGTATAGCCCGGATACGCCGCGCTGTCAACCCGGACGCCAAACCCGCCCGGCAGGCGGCACCGGGTAATTGTTCCCGGCGACGGCAAGAAATTCTTCGCGGGATCCTCCGCATTGATGCGGCATTCCAGCGCACAGCCATGCACCCGAATATCTTTCGGCAATAAAGGCAGCGTATCGCCAGCTGCCGCCATCAGCTGCAGCGCCACGATATCCACGCCGGTAACCCATTCCGTTACCGGATGCTCAACCTGAACCCGCGTATTCATTTCCAAAAAATAAAACTTGTTATATTCGACCAGGAACTCAACCGTCCCGGCGCCAGAATACTGGACTGCCTGGGCCGCCGCCACCGCCGCTTGTTCCATACGGTGACGCAGACTATCGCTGATATGAGCTGCCGGCGCCTCCTCCACCAGTTTTTGATGGCGGCGCTGCACCGAACAGTCACGATTGCTGAGGCAGACTACATGACCATAGTTATCAGCCGCCAGCTGTACTTCAATATGACGCGGATTTTGCAGGTATTTTTCGAGATATACGCCGCTGTCGCCAAAAGCCGCCGCCGCTTCCTGCCTCGCCTGGGGAAAAACGCGCCGAAGCTCGTTTTCATCGGCGGCTTCCTTCATTCCCTTGCCGCCGCCCCCGGCCGTTGCCTTTACAAGCACCGGATAACCAATACGGCGCGCCTCGCTGGCTGCCTCTTCGGCGGTTTCAATGAGATGATCCGTCCCCGGCACTACGGGAACGCCGGCCTGCAGCATAGTTTGCCGGGCCGTATCCTTATCCCCCATGCGCCGGATTGCCTCCGGCGACGGACCAATAAAAATCAGTCCCTGCTGCGCACAAAGCTCGGCAAAATCCGCATTTTCGGCCAAAAATCCATAACCGGGATGGACTGCATCGGCTCCAGCGGCCCGGGCTGCCGCGAGCAGCGCCGCCTGATTCAGGTAACTGGCCGCTGCCGGCGCAGCGCCGATGCACCACGCCTCATCTGCCAAACGAACATGAAGCGCCGTCCGATCCGCCGTCGAATAAACGGCTACCGTACGAATGCCCATCTCCCGGCAGGTGCGAATAATACGCACGGCGATTTCGCCGCGATTGGCAATCAAAACCTTTTTCAGCATTCTGATCCCCCTAAGCCTTTTGTATCCGGAACAAGGGCTGGCCATATTCAACCATCTGCCCGTCCTCAGCCAGGATATCTTCAATTGTACCGGCGCTTTCGGCCTTGACTTCATTGAATAGTTTCATGACTTCAACGATGCCGAGCACATCGCCGGGTTTGACAACGCTGCCCTTGCCCACATACGGTTCAGCGCCCGGTTCCGCTGCCCGGTAAAAGGTACCAATGACCGGCGACGTCACAACCGCCGCCCCATCGTCTGCCGGCAGAACCGGAGCCGAAGCTGCCGGCAGCGCTGCCGGCATGACCACCGCTGCTTCTGTACGAACCGGCGCTGCGGCTGCCGGCAGTGCCCCGCCCTTTTTCAGCACCAGCCGGACATCCCCCTGCGTCAGCTCAAACACTGTCAGCTCGGATTTTTCCACGATTGTGATGAGTTCCTTGATTTCTTTTATATTCAACATAATCTCCCTCTCATCCCTCGCACAGTTTCAAACGGATGGAAACAGCGAGTTCATTGATATATTCCTGCTGCCGGCGGTAAAGGTCCTCAGCCGCACACAGCGATATGAGTTCAAACCGGATTTTATGACCGACCGGACACTGCCCGACCCGCGGCAGATCAGCCTGCGCCAGCTGGAAAATCTTCGGATAACCGCCGGTCGTCTGTCGGTCGGCCAACAACAAAATCGGATTGCCGTCCGCCACCTGAACCGTACCGAATGCCACCGGTTCCGACACCATTTCCCGCGGCTTTTTCAATTCCAGATGCGGCCCGAGCAACCGATACCCCATGCGATCGGACTGCATTGTGATCTGAAATGGTTCCCGGCAAAACGCTTCGCAGCTCTCCGTCGTAAACCAATCATACTGCAGCCCTCTGGTAACCCGCAGTGGGGCTGTATCCAGCACCACGCCGCCGCGAACAAACCAAGGCACGGTCATAAAGGCCGCTTCGCCGGCCCGCGACTGCATCCGCCGGGAAAAATCCCGCGCCGCGCCGCTCATAGTTCCCGCCGGCAGAACATCGCCGGCCTGCAGCGCCCGCCCCTGCCAGCCGCCAAGCCCGGCTCGCAGATAGGTGCTCTTGCTGCCCATGACCAGCGGCACATCAAAACCGCCCGCCACCGCCATATAACTGCGGCAACCCCGACGACAGCCGCCAAAGCGCAGCTCTGCATCCCGCACCACGCAGACCGGACGAAACATCGGCACCGGTACTCCGTCCATCGTCGGCATCATATCCGCTCCGGTGATTGCAAACACCGTGCCGGGCTGCAGCCGCAGAACCGGACCGCGCAGCGGCATTTCCAACGCCGCCTCGCCCAAAGCATTACCGGTCAGCAAATTAGCCAGCCGCAGAGAAAACGTATCCATAGCCCCGTTTGCCAGCACGCCGAACTTCTGATAGCCAATGCGGCCCATATCCTGCAGCGTTGTCAGCAGCCCGCCGTCCATTACCTCGATCTTCATTGTACCGGCACGCTCCCCTCTGCCATATAGTCCATGTACTCCTGCTCGCTGATGGCATAAAACTCCAGACTGTCTCCCGCTTGCAGCAGGCTGGGGTTCTCCCCATTATCCGGACGGAAAAGCTCCAGCGGCGTGCGGCCGATAAGCTGCCACCCGCCCGGCGTCTCAATCGGATAAACGCCCGTCTGCATCCCGGCGATTCCCACCGATCCTTTTGGGATCACGAGACGCGGGGATTTGCGGCGCGGCGTCGCCAGACGCGGCGCCAATCCGCCAACATAGGGAAAGCCGGGAGCAAAGCCGATCATATACACAAGATAGTCGCCGCCCGTATGAGCCGCGACCACCTCTTCTTCACTCATTTTATGATACTGGGCCACCGCCGCGAGATCCGGTCCGTATTTTCCGCCGTAGCAAACCGGTATACGAACATGCCGCGGCGTCAGAGCGGCTGCTTTTCCGCTCCCCTGCAACAGCTCGCCAATATAAAGTTCGGCTACCTGAAACGAATATGGCACATCCGGCGCCGGGTTCAGCAGCTTCTCACGGCACAGCATCATGGGATCGTAAAATACGGTCACACTCGTATACGCCTCGACATACTCCGTCATGCCCCGGAATGGATGCCGGCTCAAATCGGCGGCAAAAGCGCGCACCGCCCGGTGTACGTCCAGACTGATCTTCGTACCGAAAGAAACCAGCGCCGCCGCCTCTCCCAGCGGCAGCACTCTGGCTGCCAACGCTTGATTCTTATGATTGGCCAATCCTTCCACCTCATCCCCTGGCTCACAAAACCCCAAATTTTTCTTCTTTCATATCGGTAATAAACATATGCCCCGGCGCATGCGTAATCATGATCGCCGGTTTGACCTCCATAGCCACCGCCTGCGGCGTGACCCCGCAGGCCCAGAATACGGGAACCTCGCCGGGTTTAATCGTCACCGCGTCGCCGAAATCCGGTTTCATGACATCCCGGATACCCAGCGCCGCCGGATTACCGATCTGCACCGGCGCGCCATGTACCGCAGGAAACCGCGAAGTTACCTGAACCGCCCGCACAATATCCTTCTCGGGAATCGGCCGCATGCTCACCACCATCGGTCCGGCAAACTTTCCTGCCGGCACGCAGGCAATATTTGTCTTGAACATCGGCACATTGCAGTGCTCCTCAATATGGCGCACCGGAATCCCATTCTTCATCAGCGGCAGTTCAAAAGTAAAACTGCAGCCCAGCAGAAAGGCCACCATATCATCCTCCCAATAAGATTTGATATCCGTGACTTCATCGGTAAGTTCGCCATAACGATAAATCCGGTATTTGGGAATATCCGTGCGGATATCCGCCGACGAGGCAATGAGCCGCGGCACCGGAGAACCTGGCTCCGTCACATCCAGCACCGGGCAGGGTTTAGGATTTCGCTGACAAAACAGCAGAAAATCAAAAGCCAGCTCTTTTTTAAGAATTGCCAGATTCGCCTGCGTATAACCGGCCGCAATACCGGCAGTTGGTTTCACCCATTCATTACGGCGGAACATTGACCGCGCTTCCAAAGGCGTCAACGACGCCATATCCCTATCTTTTGTCATAAAGAACCCCTCCCCATTTGAAAAATTCTATCAAGCAAATAACTTCGGCAAATTATTAATCATCGTATAACCGCTCATATAAAACATCAGCCCAAAAACAACCCAGCCAAATATCGTCATCCACAACGGGTGGTGATAATCCCCGACTACTTTTTTATTGTATGCCGCCAGCAAAAGCACGCCCAGCGTTACCGGAAGAATGAGTCCGTTCAGCGCCCCGACCAGAATCAGAATTTTAACCGGTTGACCGATGAAAATAAATACACCAGTGGAAAAAATGATAAACGCAATGATGGCCAGCCGATAATGCTCATCCAATTTTTTATTAAACGTGCGGATAAACGAAACCGAAGTGTACGCCGCGCCGATAACTGAAGTAATCGCAGCCGCCCACATGACCAGTCCAAAAATCTTATAACCGATTTCCCCCACGGAAAGGCGGAACACCGATGCCGGCGGATTCGCCGGATCCAGCGCCAATCCATGCGCGACAACGCCTAAAGCCGCCAAAAAGAGAATAATGCGCATCGCGCCGGTAATGACAACACCGGTAACTGAACTGCGCGTAACCTCTGGCAAAGCTTCCTTGCCGGTGATGCCCGCATCAATCAGCCGATGCCCGCCGGCAAAAGTGATATAGCCGCCTACAGTGCCGCCAACCAGCGTAACAATTGACATGATATCAATTTTATCCGGTGCAAAGCTCTTTACCACGGCTTCCCCTACCGGCGGAGCCGAAATGATAGCCACATACAGCGTGAGCAAAATAATGCAGACGCCTGCCACCTGCGTAAAGCGATCCATCGCCTGGCCTGCCTCTTTGCTTAGAAAAATTCCGATGGCAATAACCGCGCTCACGGCCGCGCCGACTGTCGGTGAAACACCAAACAACACATTGATGCCAAGACCGCAGCCGCCTATATTGCCGATATTAAATGCGAGTCCCCCGGCCACAACCAGCGCGGCTACCAGATATCCAAGCCCTGGAAAGACCTGATTGGCGATATCCTGTCCCCGCTTGCCGCTCACGGCAATAATACGCCAGACATTGAGCTGCGCCCCTACATCAATCAGAATCGATGCCAGAATGACAAAGCCGAAATCGGCGCCCAGTTTTTCCGTGAACACCGTCGTCTGCGTCAAAAACCCCGGACCAATCGCCGATGTTGCCATGAGAAAAGCTGCGCCTAAAAGTACGCTGAGTTTTGATTTTTCCATGCTAACTGCCTCCTATAAATCCTTACTGCGATAAATTTTAACGAATAAATTCACCAGATGCCTTGATGCCCACCCCGGCCTCGGCCAGCGCCGTCCGGATACGCTGTGAAAACATCAGCGCCTTAGGACCGTCCCCATGAACACAAAGCGTATCGGCCTGCACCGGAATCACCTCGCCGGAAAGCGTTCTGACCTCATGCTTGACCACCATGGATAATACCTGCGCAATCGAAGCTTCCTCATCCTCAATCATCGCTCCTGCCCGACTGCGCGGCGTGAGCGAACCATCCGGCTGATAGCTGCGATCCGCAAATACCTCCGATGCGCTGCGGATACCAGCCCGCCCGGCGGCTTTCACCAGTTCGCTGCCTGAGAGGCCGTAGAGAATGAGCCGATCATCCACATCATGAACTGCAGCAGCAATCGCATCGGCCAGACGGGCGTCCTTAGCCGCCATGTTAAAAAGCGCCCCATGCGGTTTCACATGCTGCAACCGCCCTCCGGCCGACTTGACAAAAGCCGCCAGCGCGCCCACCTGATAAACAACCATACAATACGCGTCTTCCGGAGAAACTTCCATCTTGCGCCGGCCAAAACCAACAAGATCTGGCAGCCCCGGGTGCGCGCCAATGGCCGTACCGGAAGCCAGCGCCATTTGAACCGTTTTCTGCATCACCGCCGGATCGCCGGCATGGAACCCACAGGCAATGTTCGCTGATGTCACCAGCGGCAGCACGGCTTCGTCCATGCCAATCTTATAGCTGCCAAAACTTTCTCCCAGATCCGAATTCAAATCCACCTGTATCATCTTGTTCCTCCTCTGAAAATGCGCATAAAAAATACCACGGCGCTTTGCATGTGAAACACATCCCTGTCGGGAGACTTCCCGCAAGCCCGCAGCATCATTGCCACACTGGAAGCACTGCTTCCATATCTCTTTTGTTATTGTCTCTATACTTTTGTATTATACTATTGATTTTCCTGCAGGTAAAATCAAAAAAATGAATACCCCAATTCAATTTTTTTGAATCAAGGTATTTCTGTAAACATTTCGCTGCATTTTATTTACGATTGTCCTTTGGATACATACATACGCAGTTTATCCAGCTGCTCTTGCTGTCGACGATACGCTGTCGTCGCCGCGGCTGCGGTAGTGCAAACGAAATGCAGGCAATCACCGGGAACTGCCTGCGCCAGCTTGCTAAAATCCGCCTGCATCACATAGCCAATTTTAGCAAAGCCGCGCGTGGTCCCATGATCCGGCGTCACAATCAGCGGCTGACCGCCGGAAGGAACCTCCACCGCCCCCCAGCCGGATGCAGCCGAAACCATATCGGGAGCGGCCACCGTCAGCGAAGGTCCGCTCAATTCATAATGCAGCCGGTCGGTAGCGGCGGCCAGCCGATACGCCGACAAAAAGAATTTTTGCTTCTCAGCCGATCGAAACCAGTCGTCCTGCGGTCCGGGAATCACCGCCAGCTGCCATTCATGCGCATAGGCCGGACGCCAACGCGGCGGCAGTACTCGCGGCAGCGGAGGCGTTCCGGCTGCCGGGCCGACCGACAGCATATCCCCGATGCGCAAAGCCCGGCCGTTCAAACCGCCGATGCCCGCCGGCGTATAAGTCGAACGGCTGCCCATCACCAAAGGCACATTCAGACCGCCCCATACCGCCAGATACGCCCGGCGCCCAGAAACCGCCGTCCCCAGTGTCAGCGTTCCTTCCGCCGGAAGCACAAAAGAACTCCAGGGTTTCACCGGACGCCCATTCAGCACAGCCTGCATATCGGCTCCGGTCAGCGCGGCAAAACCGCCCGAATCGAAATGCAGCATGCCGCCATTATCTGTAAACTCCAGCGCTGCCGCCCCCGGAGCATTGCCCGCCAGCCAATTCGCCGCCTGATAGGCATAGGGATCCATAGCACCGGAAACCGGCATCCCCCACGCCTGATAACCCCAGCGCCCCGCGTCCTGAATCGTTGTAAAATCGCCCGGTCGTATCACATGAATCATAGCGTTTCCTCCATGAACTCCGGCGTATAGCGTCCGGCTGCAATCTCTCGGCGCAAAGAAAAATAAGTATCAATATCCACCGCCTGAAACTGAACATAATCGCCCGCCTGCAGCAGAAACGGCTGCTCCCTCGCCGCATCAAAAATACGCAGCGGCGTACGGCCAACCAGCCACCATTCCCCCGGACCCTCAATCGTGTAAATCCCCGTCTGGTTGGCACCGATTCCCACGGAGCCCGGGGGAACCGCCCGCCGAGGCGTCGTCTGCCGCGGCACGGTAAACGGCAATCCGCCCATATAGGGAAAGCCCGGCATAAATCCCATCATATAGACCAGATAAGGCTGCGCCGTATGCAGTGACAAAAGTTCATCGCGCATGAGCCCTGTCGCCCGAAGCACATATTCCAGATCCGGGGCCAGCACCCCATCGTAGCATACCGGTACCAGCAGGACCCGCCGAACCAAAGCGGCCGGCTGCGGCAAAGATGACGCCATATGGAGCGCGGCGGTTAGTCGTTCCTGCATGACCGCCGCATGGACTTGCAGCACATCAAAATACACCATCACCGAACAATAGGAAGGCACAATCTCCCGAATCCCCGGCAAAGCCAAAGAACGCAGCGCCGCAACGAAACGGCAAACTTCCTCATAACCTGCCGGATGGATTGCCTGCCCAAAATCCACCACAATGCCGCCTTCCCCAGCGGTGCGAAAGCGGATATTTTCACTGTTCACGGCCGTCGCCCCCTGCTTCTGACAAACGTTCATGTACCAGCTTCATAAAAAGCTTCATTGGCAGCGACAGCCATTTATCCCGATGATGCACCATGTACGCATGCATTTCCCAGGGCAGTCCCTGCCATGGCAGCCGGACCAGGTGCCCGGCGGCGATCTCCGGCCGCACGACGGCCAGAGGCAGCACCGCAACCCCGATGCCCTGCATGGCAAACTGCCGGGCCGCTTCAACCTGACCAATTTCCAGAACCCGGTCCGGCTCCACCTTTTTCTTCGCCAAAGAATCGGACAACTGAGAAGTATAGCGGCTATTTACATCGGTGAGAATCAACGTCTGCCCGGCCAGATCTTTCTCCGTCACACGAGTCCGCTTTGCCAGCCCATGCGTTGGAGCCACCGACAGCACGATCGGTTCCGGCCACAGACAATGCGCTGTAAACTCATGATTACGAACTTTCCCCTCCAGAAAAAACGCAATATCGAGCAGATTACGCCGCAAAAGTCCGGTAAAAGAACTGCCGATCCCCAATTGCAGGCGCAGCTTTACTTTCGGATACAGCCGCACATACTCCGTCAATACCTGATTCAGATGATAACTGGCAATCGACTCCGACATCCCCAGCGACAAAATCCCCTCCGGCTCTGTCTGCCTCTCCAGCTCCGCATGCGCCTCATCATCCAGCCGCACCATGCGCTCGGCATAGCCATACAGCCGTTCCCCATCAGCGGTCAGCATCAGCGAATGCCCCAAACGCTCAAAAAGCCGCGTACCCAACTCTTTTTCCAGTAACTGTATATGCGAAGTCACACTCGACTGCGTATACCCAAGCTGCTGCGCTGCTTCGGAAAAACTGCCCAGCTTCACAATACTCATAAGTGTCCTTAACTGTCGGATTTCCACAGCCAGCCCTCCCTCAAAACAAAACGCCGTCCGTCGGGAAGGAATATACTCCCCGACGGGCGGCGCCCTTACCGTATGCTGTTATTTTATCACTTTGCCATAAGCTTGGCTACCTTGTTTGCAAAATCCACCGGGTTCTCCGGCAAAATGCCCTCAATCAGCAATGCCTGCGTATACAAAAGATCACAATAATCCTTGAAATTCTGACTGTCCTTATCCGCCTCATGCAATGACTGCAAACGATTAAACAGATCATGATGCGGATTGATTTCCAGAATCCGCTTTGCCTTGAACATCGGATTGTCCATATCGGCAAACGTCTGCTCCATCGAGAGGCTCGGTCCCTGCTCATCGGCCACCAAGCATACTGCGCTTGATTTCAGACGCGTGCTGACCTTAACGTCGGCGACCTTTTCTCCCAGCGCCGTCTTGATGTCCTTCATCAGATCGTCGTTCTTCTTCGCAATATCCTCAGTCTCTTTTTTGACCTCCTGCGACTCGGCGTCATCGAGCTCCAGATCACCGCGGCTGATCGAATGGAACGGCTTGCCGTCATACTCATGCAGCGCCTCAATCGCGAATTCATCTACCTGATCGGTCAGATACAAAACCTCAATGCCCTTCTCTTTCAAAAGCTCCATTTGCGGCAGCTTCTCAATGATCGACTTATCGCGGCCCGTCGCGTAATAAATCTTCTTCTGGTTCTCCGGCATCCGTTCGGCGTACTCTTTGAGCGAAGTGAGCTTCTCTTCTTTCGAAGTAACAAACAGCAGCAGGTCTTTCAGTTTATCCTTCGTATCCCCGCCGGTATACATACTGTTGTAAATCCCAATTTTCAGCGATTTACCAAACTCCGCCCAGAACTTCTCATATTTGGCCCGGTCATTTTTCAACAGCCGTTCCAGTGTTTTCAGCACGGTCTTCTCCAGATTTTTGCCGATTACCTTCAGTTCGCGGCTCTGCTGCAAGAGCTCGCGCGAAATATTCAACGACAAATCCGGCGAATCCACCAGCCCCTTGACAAACCGCAGATAATCCGGCAGCAGATCCTTGCATTTATCCATGATAAACACATGGCGCGAATAAAGCTGCATCCCCGCCTCAAAATCCGTATGATAAAGATTGAACGGCGCCTTGGACGGGATATACATCAATGCCGTATATTCAACCGTACCTTCGGCTTTCGTATGGAAAACCTCCAAGGGATCTTCCCATTCATGAAACTGGTTTTTATAGAATTCATTGTATTCTTCCGGCTTGATATCCTTCTTGTCGCGAGTCCAAAGCGGCTGCATGGAGTTCAGCGTCCGCAGCTCGTTGCGCTTTGTCTTCTCAGCGCCTTCAATCGGCTTGCCATCCTTGTCCTTCGGCGTCTCCTCAATAACGAAATTCATCTTGATCGGATAGCGGACATAATCGGAATATTTCTTGACGAGGTTTTCCAGTTTGTAAGTCTCCGTGAAATTTTCTTCCGCTTTATCGCCATAAAACTCCTGTGACAAATAAAGTGTAATCGACGTGCCCCGTTTTTCCTTATCGCAATCCTCAACGCTAAAAGAACCATCGCCGACTGACTCCCAACGCACCGCCTGCTTTTCTCCGGCCTTGCGCGTGGTGATAACGACCTTTTCCGCTACCATAAACGCCGAATAAAAGCCAACGCCGAACTGCCCGATCATTTCCTTGTCGGTAATGGCGGCATTCGATGCCTTCGCTTCCTTGAGCTTATCCAAAAAAGCCTTCGTTCCCGACTTCGCGATCGTGCCGATATTATCGATGACCTCCTGACGATCCATACCAATACCGTTATCCGAAATCGTCAGCGTATGACTCTCGGCATCCGGCACCAAATAAATCTCAAAATCTTCATCGCCCTCGAGCAAATCACGATTTGTCAGCGACTCAAAATGAAGCTTATCGATCGCATCTGACGCATTGGAAATGAGCTCCCGAAGAAAAATCTCGTGATTCGTATAAATGGAATGGACCATGAGATCCAACAATTGTTTCGTTTCCGCCTGAAACTCGTGCATTTCTTTTGCCATTAAAACAGACTCCCTTTACATTAAATTTTCGTTTGTTAGCACTCCGTCTATGTGAGTGCTAACCCTAAAAATATAATACATCAAAAAGTCAAAAAAGGCAAGCCAGGAAATAAAAAGAATTAGTCTATCGGCTACAAGCGCTCCATAAGCCAATTCCCAATTTTTCGGACAGCACGATCATGCCTGCAGTTTTCTGTACGTATAGAACAAGACCGGCACCGCCAGAAATTGCATGCCACAAGAAATGACGACCATCAGCGTCAGCGACTGATCATATAATACGCCGAGCAGACAGCTGCCAGCAAACCAAGCGACGCCAAAAATCGTTTCAAAGATGCCAAACCCGGTTGAACGCGCCTGTGCAGGAATCATCGAACTCACCGCCGATTTAAAGATGGATTCCTGCGCTCCCATGCCGATGCCCCAAAGCACTACTCCCAGATACAACATGGCCGGTGATTGCGCCGTAAAAATGAAAAAGGCAAACGGAAACGCCAGCAAAGCAGAAATCATCAGCGATTTCAAACCCCAGGTATCATAAAGCCAGCCAAACAACAGCGCCGCCACAGCGTCTACCAGCATTGCCCCTGCGTACAACAACGGCAGCAAATCGTCGGTCAGCAGCCCGGTCCGAGCCACATGCATAGTAATCAGTGGAAAATCCATAAAACCAAAAGCGAACAAACTGATTGCCACCAGATATCCCCAAAAAGGTTTAGGGAAATGAAACTCCTGCGGCTGTGCCGTAACCGGCTCAAATCGTTCCGGATGCGGAAATTGCCGCTTAGCCAGCAAGACAGCTGCCACACAGCAGAGCGCCGGAATCCCCAGAACAGCAAAGCAAATTTCATAGGTATTGAACAATGGAGTCCCTTCCCTGAATGCCATGACGGCAAACAAAATTACCGGTCCCAAAAATGCGCCAATCTGATCCATGAATTCCTGAATAGCAAACCCCTTGCCCAAGCCATTTTGCGAAGCAGCAAACGACAGCAGGGTATTCTTAGCTGGCTGCCGCAGCGCCTTACCCATGCGCTCCAGCACAATGAAAAAAGCTGCCAGTACCCAGCCGTTGGCGGGAACTAACGCCAGGCAGGGAATAGCGATCACGTTAGTTGCATAGCCTAAAATTGTCATCGTCCAATATTTTTTAGTCCGATCAGCAATCATCCCTGTAATAAAACGCAAGGAGTAGCCAACCAATTCGCCAAAACCGGTGATAAAACCAATGGCTGCCGCCGATGCGCCAAGCAGACTGAGATAGCCGCCAAAAATACTCCGGGCACCCTCATGCGTCATATCGCCAAACATACTGACAATACCCATCAAAAAAATAAATGCCATCGCCGAACCCGTTCGTTTTTTATTCATAACAAAGCGTCCTTCCCAAAAACATTTTTATAAATATCTTGTCCAAACGCCGTTGTTACCGGCTCTCCCGGCTCCAATTGAAACGTCCTTGCGCCTTGGTCCTGCCGCTGGGCCTGCAAAAATAAAACTCCCGCTGCATGTTTTTGAAAAAGCGCCGCGGCAAAAGCATAAAAGTGCGTGACAAACAACACCTGAACCCCGGCAGCCATCAGACCGTCTACAACTCCGGAGGCAATCGCCGAACCGTCCCGCTCATTCGTGGCGGCAAAAGATTCGTTCATCAGTAAAAAATCACCGGTCTGAAGCAATGGCAGCAAGACATCCAGCCTGCTTAACTCCTCATCCAATTTACCCCTCTGCATTCCCCGGTCTTCTTCTCGTTTAAAATGAGTGAACACCCGCCCTATATGCGATTGAAAATTTCCCGCCGCCACAAACATCCCACAGGACATCATCAGCTGCGCCTGACCAAAACTACGCAAAAAAGTTGTTTTCCCGCCCTGATTAGCTCCGGTAATAACCAAAAGACGCTCGTCATCGGCATCAACGGTATTTGTCTGCACCGGATGGTCCGAGCGCAGCGCCAGTGTCACATTATAAAGATTCTTGCAAAAAAAACCTTGAACGCACAAGTGGTCCATCGGAGGAAAGGATATCGCCACGCCTTTCTTTTGCAAGCATTCGTATAAGTTCAAACATCCGATATAAAAAGCCAGCTCATCCCGCAGGGCTATAAAAAAATTTCGTACATGATCCCGGGAACAAGCCACGGTATTGGCCATTTTTACAACCGCATCATCTTTTAACTCCCGCAAAATCTGATAACCGCTTTCATCACGCTCATCAATAAGCACCCGAAATTTTTGTTCATGCTGAAACCAATGACGTACCCGGTTAACCCAGGAAACCGGCTTGGCGACAGCCCTGCGACACACCAGATAACTTTCTGCCTTCAATCGAATCCCCAGTCTGGCTTTAACCAGAACCCCTTCAGAAAAATGCAGTTCCTGTAGCAGTTTTTTCATATCCTGTAAATACTCACGAGAAACCAATGTCCGAATAGCCGCAAAAAGATTTTGCCATCCCACCGAACCGACTTTTGGTTGCAATGCCTCAGCCGTCATACGCAGCCGCTGCAAAATTGGAATAAAAGCCTCCAGTTCAATCACAGCGCTTTCTAGTCTTTGCTGCGGTGAAAAATCAAACAGCACATAGCGGCGGCTTTCTTTATTTTCTACGCCTTCCAATGCCAATGTATACAATGCCCTAAATGCATTGATCAAGCAGTCCCGCAAAACATTCTGCCGATAAGCAATCGCCGCTGGTGACAACAAGCTTTGATACAGCAGCGGCTCAATCCTTTGCCGCAGCAAATCGTCTCCGGCTGCCATAGTATTCAGCAAAGTATCGATTTCCATATCCGCACGAACCGCCTTGGCTTGAAACGGAAGTTTCATCTGAGGATTATAATCGGCATTCTCATACAGAAGATGTACTTTCATGACGCAGCCTCCTCAAAATATCCGACGTTGTCAAATGATATTTCGCCGCCATGGATAACGCATAGGCACAGCCATCCGGTACACGACGTCCCAGGCGATAAGTACGTGTCTCTTGATCAGCAGCAATCTCACTGACCATACTAATCGTTTTTTCATTAAACGTCGCCAGTTCTTCTAAAAACGTAACATAAATACAAAAAGTATCCCTCGCAGGAATCGCCTGCATGATCAGTCGCCCCAAAGCGACAGCATCAGACAATGTAGTGGAAGCAAACATCTCATTAATGATCAAAAAACTCTTTTGCGTAAGCTGTGGTAAAATCTCATGAATCCTGATAATATCATCCTGTAGTTTACCGTTTTGTGTCACTTCGGCTTCCTGCCGTTCAAAATGCGTGAAGATATGATCGGGAAGAAAAAACTCTGCCTGACGGGCGGCAACCGGCAAGCCCAGCGAAGCCAGATACATAAGCTGTCCAACCATGCGGGCAAACGTTGTCTTGCCTCCTTGATTGGGGCCAGTGACAATCATCATTCTTTCTCTGCCCTGCCAGGAAAAAGTATTTCCAACACCTTTCTGCTCCGGCAGGCTGAGCTGCAGCGCTAAATCACAGCCATCTTCGCCGGAAATTTCCCGGTTAGTCTCAGAAATAACCGGATAACAAAAATGCAGCCCTTGCTTGCGTCCCAAAACCATGCATTGCAAATAAGCCAGATAAAACTGTATCTCCCGATCAAACCGGACCAAAACCGCATCCCGAAACGTTTGATACCGGGCACAAAATTGCTGCAGCCGCGAAAAATGATGGGGAAAGCGCCGGGACAGCTGCTCCATAATCATCACTTCAATATGATTTAGTCGATTATCTTTAAAGTGGGAATCTTTATAAACCGACGTCGTTCCCTGGGCAAATCGGGCGAAAAAATCGGCAACAATCTGATTCAGGTCCAATTCCTGATGATAGGCATCGATGGTAATCTCATTGCCAAAAATATACAGAGTATATATCGTCGTTTCGAACGTCTGAAAAATCGCTGCGGCTTCGTCGCAGATGCTGACAAAATTATCCGAGCCGATATAATTTTGCAAATAAACCATAAAATTCTGCAAACCATTGGATTCAGGCGCCAATCGCACCAAATCAGACTGCAGGGTACGGATAGCCGTCGCGTAGTTTGTCAGCGCCACAAAATGTCCAGCCGCCATACTATAAGGGTCATAACATTGAGCAGCCTCTTTTTCCTGTTGGCGAGACTGATGCATGGCAGCAGCAAAACTGTCTATGCTGCTCCGCAGCAAATCGTTTTCCAGATCCTGCATGACCGCCTGACGATAACGAACCTCTTCCGGAAGCAGCAATGGCGTACAAAAAATTTCAGCCAGATTATATTCTTCTTTACCCTGAAGCGCTGCGGCAAAAATCTGATTCAAATTCAAATCATGGAAAAATGCTGACTGCGCTGGTAAAACCGGCCGCGTTATTACCGGAAATAAAATACTGGAAAACTCCATACGCCCTCGCCTCCATCTTATTTGATAATAGTCACCGGAACATTGGCATACGTCATAACTTTCTGTGCTACACTGCCAATTACCAAGCTTGAACCAGCTGAAACAGGCAGCTATGGCCCGTTCCGTCCGACGTGTATCCGATACATTTCCCCTACCTCGTTAAAAAAACAAAAAAGACCCCCACCATCCACTGGTAGGAGTCATTAACAACATTTTATGGCGAACTCCATCGCCCCTTGCTATGCCTTTAGTATAAAAGCTGGTTATCCATTTGTCAACAGCTATAATATATAATTTGCAATAAAGGGCTTGCACAATCATAAACGATTCGCTACAATAAGCACAGGGTGATGGAGTTCACCCAGCAAAATCGTTGATAAAACGTAATGACTCCTACTCAGAGATGAGCCGGAGTCATTTTATTTTACCCAAAAAGGAGTCTGACGAATAATGGATAGTTTTCCTATGGAGCTGCAACCGAATCTGCAGGAACTGAAAGCGTATACCGACCGCAAAATGGAACTCGCGGCCATTCTTCGTCATCTGTACCAAAATCTCCGGCAGGAACACCTGACCGATGCCGCAGAGCAAGCTGGCGCTCTGAGCCGAAAACTAGCCGAAGATCATTTTACGCTGGCAACCATAGGGCAATTCAAGCGGGGAAAAAGTTCCCTCATGAATGCTATTTTAGGCTGCCAGCTGCTGCCCACCGGCATTCTGCCTCTAACCAGCGCCATCACTGTTATCAAATATGGCCCCACTGAAAAACTTCTGTTGACGCAAAACGATTCCCATTGGCCAAAAGAACTGCCCATAAAGGATTTAATCTATTATGTAACCGAAAAAGAAAATCCTTCCAACATCAAGCAGGTCAGCCGGGCTACAGTCGAGCTGCCGCTTCCCTTCTTGCGGCGCGGCGTGGAATTTGTTGATACTCCGGGTGTCGGTTCTGCTATTACTGCTAACAGTGACGTCACCTATACCTTTTTACCGCAATGCGACGCTGCGATTTTCGTTACTGGTTCCGACAACCCGTTAACCAGTACCGAACTCGATTTACTGCATCAAGCTGCGGCCTATACAGGAAAAATTTTCTTTGTCGTCAACAAAATGGATTTAGTCCCGGAAACAGAACGGCCTTCCATACTAAATTTTATCAGCAAAATTTTGCAGCAAGAATGCCCTGCCCAGGAAATACAGTTGTTTCCCCTATCGGCTGCAGTCGGGCTGGCCGCCAAAAGCCGCACCGATGAAACCGCTTACAAAAAAAGCGGTCTAAAGGCACTGGAAGATGCCTTAGCCGCTTTTCTTGCCCACGAACAAGGGCAGGTATTTCTGTCCCGGATTATATATCAGGGAATTCAACTCATGCAGCAGACAAACCAGTTTTCCGAAAAACTGATCTCCCTCGCGCAATCTATGTCTGACAATCCGAAAATTGCCGCCTGCCTGAGCGGACTTTCCACCCCTGCCGCAGACAATAAGGAATCTCCCCTGCGCTACACGTTTCCAAAGCCAGCTCTGATAGAAGATCTGCATCGACGGGGATGTCCTGCCTGCCAATACATTGCAAAAATCACATTTGACTTTCTGGCCTGGTATCAATATCAGCTCAGCACACAGGATGAAATACAGGATCATCTCGCCCAATGGGGCGGTCTGTGCTCTTTTCATACCTGGAAACTGCATGAACTATCCTCAGCGTATGGATTTTCCCTTGGATACAACCATACAGCCGAAACTATGGTCAAAAAGTTAAAACAAGCTTCACTGCACACGGACAGCCAGAACGTCCCGCTCACATTTTCTCAAGACACAACACACTGCTTTCTCTGCCAAGCGCTAAAAGCCCAAGAAGCCCTTTATTTGCAGACACTGTGCCAAGCTTTACAAACAGCTGACCTCAAGCGTTTCTATACCCGATCAGACGGACTTTGCCTCCGCCATCTTGATCAACTGCTCAAAATCGTCACTACCCCGGCTACAAAAACATTTCTGCTGGATCACAGTGCCAAACAGCTTGAAATCTTCGTCGAAGATATGAAAACCTTTGCGCTGAAACACGAGACAATTCACCGCGATTTACAAACCGAAAACGAACGTCAGGCCTGGACATATGCCGCCATTCACATGGCCGGGGAAAAAAACATCTGGCTTTCCTGAGCCGACTGCACCTTATTTTTTACTTTTTTTATCCGTCTTTTTTACTTGGGGCTGTGCGGACGCCGCCGTTTTATCGGCCTTTATCTCCGCCGCATCTTTATTGTCCTTGGCGGTCGGCTGTACTTCCTCCGGCGACAGCTCCCGGAACGTCACAATCCCCGTCTGGTATTTCTGGACCCCTTCCTTCGTCAGATCCGGATTTTCAATCAGTTCCACAGCAAAATGACCGCCATACTGCCCCCGGAAAAAGGTCTTGATCATCTGCGTATCCGCCGTTGCCGTCTCATCCGGCTTGCCGTCTCCATTGGTATCGATTTCGATCTCTTTCGCCGTCACAGCATAAACGCCTTTATTGCCGTTGATGTCAGCTATGCGGGCAAACTCATAGCCGCTGGTATTCATGATATGCTGCAGGAATGTCTTCTGATCGTCTTCGCTCATGGTTCCCAGATTATTCGGGATCTCTGCATCGGCAAAAGCATTGACCATGATAATCCAGCCATACTGAATGTTATAGCCGTCATTAGCAAAAATCAACACATCACCCTTCGCATGCTCATCCATGGTGCTCAGCGGAATGACGCCGTTGGGTTTCTGAGGGCAGACAATTGTATAGCCATAGCGTTTGCTGGTATAAGTATACCCTTGCGGCAGCGGCGTCGATGCCGTTTCTGTTGCTGCCGCAGTCGCTTCCTCGGCCGACGCCAGCGGAGAAAATGCCGTCAGGGCAACAACGGCCGTACAGGCTGCCATAGATACCATTAAATATTTTTTCAAATTCATGTTGAAGTCCTCCTTAAATTCATTTGACCCTTTCTATTCTATACTAAACCCGCCGGAAAATCTACGGCATGAAATAAAAAACCGGGTCCCCGCTGTCGGGACCCGGTAAATATCCAAGGGATGGATTTCTTATAGAAGCATCAATAAATGTTCAGCATGTGAGACTTTTTTTCTTCCTTTTGCCACTCATCATAGAGAGTGCTGACAACCTTGCCTTCCCTTTTGTTCTGTTCTGCCAGCTGGAATACCTTCTCACGATTTTCCTGTACATAATCTGCGAATGCCATCTTAACACCTCATTACTTTCCGCACTCACTTTGCGTGCATCCGTTGCTATTTCCTCTTTATGCTTTTATTATACATCATAATATGCAAAATGCAATGATTTTCCGTTAGAATCAAGTTTCTGTTTTTGCATATTAATTATTCTTAAAAGTTATTGTATTGTTTATCAAATTCCTATTAAATAAGCATTTTGTAATCATAGCAATGCGTAAAAGTTATTATTTCTTTATGCTATTTATACAATTTCCTTTAGTTATCGTTTTCTACTAAAAAGCATAAATATTCTATATATGTTTTTTTATGCATATCTATTGGAAATTTTCATCAATTGCATTTACGATAGCTGACCGTCCAAAAAAGCATAAATAACAATTGCCGTTGGCATACGAAACTTTTATGCGCTGTATTGTTTCTGCTGCAGCCCTTGAAAAAGAAATGCAGTTGTGGGGTATAAAAAAGTAAAAAAAAGAATGCAGCACCAGTTTACACCGACGCTGCGCCCTCTTTATAATCTGTAACCGGATCTCAGCGACCGCCCCGCTTCGCCGGTTCTACATTGATTTTATAGCCTTTCATCGTGTTGCGGTGCATGACAGCCAAGACCCGTTCTGCCACATCTTCCGGCACTTCAACAAAAGTAAAACGTTCGTAAATATTGATAACGCCGATCACATTGCCGGGAATATCCGCTTCACTGGCAATGGCCCGTACAACATCTTCGGGACGAATCTTCTGCGCCCGGCCAATATTCAGGAACAAGCGCACCATACCCGGTGCTCCGCCCGTATCCTCAAACCGACCGCTGGCTGCGACCGGCTCATCCGCCGACTCCTTGTCGCCTTCAACCGCCAGTTTCAAAGCAGCCGCTGCAACGTCAACCAGATCATAGCCGCCATCATCAGCCACTAAATCCGAAATGATCGTATGGTAATCGCCATACTTGCCCTGCGTAAGAACCTTCTGCAAACGCTCCTTGACAACATCGCGCTGACGTTCCAGAATATCCGCTGGTGATGGCAATTCCCGCCGGACAATCTTGCTCTTGGTCAGCCGTTCAATCAACCGCAGCTGACGATATTCACGCGGATTAATCAGCGTAATGGCAACGCCCTTCTTGCCGGCGCGTCCGGTACGGCCAATCCGATGGACATAAGCCTCATGATCCTGTGGAATATCATAGTTGATAACATGGGTAATATCATCAATATCAATACC
>DCFR01000008.1:0-402 GCA_002319815.1 Megamonas sp. UBA1799 | reverse complement strand
GGGTAATATCATCAATATCAATACCGCGAGCCGCTACATCCGTCGCAATCAGGATATCAATACGCCCCTCACGGAACTTTTTCATCACACGATCCCGCTGCTGCTGACTGAGATCGCCATGCAAACCAGCTGCCAGATAACCGCGCGCCATTAAGGAAGCGGCCAGATCATCTACGCCTTTTTTCGTCCGGCAGAAAATAATCAGCTTACCGGTTTCTTCCACATCGAGAATGCGGCAAAGCCCGTCCAGTTTTTCTCTGGTCTCATAGTAATACTGATCAATAAGCGGCACTGTCAGATGCTCGCGGCTAATCGTCACCTTCTGCGGATTGTTCATATACTTTCCAGCCAGTTTTAAGATTGGCGCCGGCATCGTCGCGGAAAACAGCAGCGTCTGCCGCC
>DCFR01000068.1:10025-14702 GCA_002319815.1 Megamonas sp. UBA1799 | reverse complement strand
AGATTTTTCGCGCCGGCATTCAGTCCATTGATGACGGGCAGATGGAAGCTGGCCGGTCTTTGGGGATGAGCTGGGGACAGACGATGCGCTATGTCATTGTGCCGCAGGCTTTTAAACGAGTTATTCCGCCGCTGGGCAATGAGTTTATTGCCTTGTTGAAGGATTCCTCGCTGGTGTCGGTCATCGGCTTTGAGGAACTCACACGCCGCGGGCAGCTCATTATCGCACGCACGTATGGCTCGCTTGAGATATGGACTTGCGTAGCGGTTATTTATTTGATTATGACGATTACAATTTCGCGGTTTGTGGCGTATCTGGAACGGAGGTACAAGTTTGATGATCGACATTAAGGATTTGCATAAATCGTTTGGCAAACTGGATGTGCTGAAGGGCATTGATCTTCAGGTCGCCGAGAAGGAGGTTGTGGTCATCATCGGACCGAGCGGTTCGGGGAAGAGTACGCTGCTTCGCTGTATTAACTATTTGGAGGAACCGACCCGGGGCAATATCACCGTTGACGGTATCGCGCTTGATAATGTGGCGAATATTAATAAAGTACGCGAGGAAGTCGGCATGGTGTTTCAGCGTTTCAATTTGTTTCCTCATATGACGGTGCTGGAGAATATTATGCTGGCGCCGATGAAGGTGCGCCATGCGACGAAAGCGGAGGCCCTGGCAACGGCCAAGGCTCTTTTGACTAAAGTTGGTCTGGAGGATAAAATCCATGCCCATCCAGGGCAGCTTTCCGGCGGGCAACAGCAGCGGGTGGCGATTGCTCGGGCGTTGGCGATGAAACCCAAGATCATGTTGTTTGATGAACCGACTTCAGCGCTGGATCCCGAGATGGTCAAGGAAGTTCTGGACGTTATGAAAGAACTGGCGCGCGAGGGCATGACGATGGTAGTCGTGACTCATGAGATGGGGTTTGCGCGCGAAGTGGCCAGCCGGCTGCTTTTTGTCGACGACGGACGGATTATTGAGCAAGGGAATCCCCAGGAGGTTTTCGAGAACCCGCAGGAAGAACGGACAAAAATATTTTTATCGAAGATTCTGTGATGTGATTGACAGACTTTGCCGGGAGGATTATAATATGAGTCGTGGTTGCAGAAGGCAACCAGTTCATATGTAGGAGGAGTTTCAAAGATGGTTGGTAAAGTAAAATGGTTCAGCGCAGAAAAAGGTTATGGATTTATTGAAAGAGAAGATGGCGGCGATGTATTCGTGCATTTCTCCGCGATTCAGGATGAAGGCTTCAAGACTCTTACTGAGGGTCAGGATGTCGAGTTCGAGATCGTTGAGGGCGCGCGTGGTCCTCAGGCTGCTAATGTAGTAAAAAAATCGGCCTAATAGATTCGTGCAAAGAGAAATCCGGTTCAGTGATGAACCGGATTTTTTATATTCTGACAGCTTTTTTTCAGAAAAAGAAGGTATTTTTTTCTTGAGACAGAATATATATATTACAGGATACAGGAAGGGGGATGTGTCATTATGGCAACATTCACTGTAAGAGGCAAAAACATAGAAATTACTCCGGCGCTCCGGGACTATGTTGAAAAGCGGGTAGGGAAGGTTACGAAGTATTTCGAAAAGGTTGGTGAAATTACTGTACTCCTTACGGTCTCCAAGGGAAGGCACATTGTAGAGGTCACGGTACCGGTGCAGGGCGGTGTGCTGCTGCGCGGTGAAGAAGCAACCATGGACATGTATACCTCGATTGATCTGGTAGTTGAAAAACTGGAACGTCAGATTCATAAGCATAAGACCAAGCTGGAACGTCGTTTCCGGGCTGGCGGCTTCAAAGCCGATGTAGTGGCGGCTGATGCGAAGACAGCTCTCAGCAAGGCGGATGAGGCACCTGAGTATCCGCTCGTCAAGACGAAGCGCTTTGCGGTAAAACCGATGGATGTGCAGGAAGCGATTATGCAGATGAACATGCTGAATCATGATTTCTTTGTGTTCCGGGATTCAACGACGGAAGAGGTCAATGTGGTTTATCGGCGTACGGATGGAAACTATGGGCTTATTGAACCGGGGATGTAAGATAAAAGACGGAAACAAGACAGGGGCGTCGCAATGCGGCGCTCCTTATATTTTATAACTTTTTTTGACTTATAGTGCTGAGTTTGATAGAATCATAAGATAGAATTAGTGTTAGTATGTGAATTTTAGGGAGTGGTTACGTTTGTTGGGTTTTCTCAAAAGGTTCCTGGGGGACAATAATGATAAAGAGATACAACGCATGCAATTGATTGTAGACAAGATCAATGCGCTGGAACCGGGCCTGCGGGATGTCAGCGATGCCACGCTGGCCGGTCATACGCCGAAGTTCAAGGAACGGCTGGAAAACGGCGAAACACTGGATGATATTTTGCCGGAGGCGTTTGCGGTTGTGCGTGAGGCCTCCCGCCGCGTGCTTGGCATGCGGCATTTTGATGTGCAGATGCTGGGCGGCATTTGTCTGCATGAGGGAAAAATTGCCGAGATGCGCACAGGTGAAGGTAAAACGCTGGTGGCGACGCTGCCGGTGTATTTAAATGCGCTGACGGGCAAGGGCGTTCACATGGTCACGGTCAATGATTACCTGGCGAAGCGCGATAGTGAGTGGATGGGGCATTTGTACCATTTTCTCGGACTTTCGGTGGGGCTCATTGCGCATGATATGGATTTTCCTGAGCGCAAATTTGCCTATAGCTGTGATGTAACGTTTGGTACGAACAATGAATATGGTTTTGACTATCTGCGTGACAATATGGTTATTTCGCCGGAGCAGATGGTACAGCGGGATTTGAACTATGCAATCGTCGACGAGGTAGATAGTATTCTCGTGGATGAAGCCAGAACGCCGTTGATCATATCCGGACCGGGCGCAAAATCCACGGATATGTATGCAATTATGGCCAAAGCAGTGGCTCCGCTGCAGCAGGATATCGACTATAAGCTGGATGAGAAGCAGAAGACGGTGGCGCCAAGCGACGAAGCGGTGCTGAAGGTAGAAAAGGCCATCGGGGTGAAAAACCTCTATGCGCCGGAGAACATTGAGATGTCGCATTGCTTTACGGCAGCGCTTCGGGCTAAGTCCCTCATGAAGCGCGACCGCGATTATGTAGTGCGCGACGGGGAAATCATCATTGTTGATGAATTCACCGGCCGGCTGATGATGGGCCGCCGTTATTCCGATGGCCTGCATCAGGCGATTGAAGCCAAAGAAGGCGTGAAGATTCAGCGGGAGTCGCAGACACTGGCGACAATCACGTTCCAGAATTATTTTCGTATGTATCAAAAATTGTCCGGCATGACGGGCACGGCGAAGACGGAGGAGAATGAGTTCCTCAAGATCTATAAGCTGCCGGTCATCGTGGTGCCGACGAATAAACCGGTGATCCGTAAGGATTATCCGGATGTCATTTATAAGACGAAACGGGCTAAATACAAGGCGGTGGCCAATGCCGTAGAAGAAATTCACGCGACCGGGCAGCCGATTCTTATAGGCACGACTTCCATCACTCAGTCGGAGGAACTCAGCAGCTTGCTGGATAAACGAGGGATTCCGCATAGTGTGCTGAATGCAAAGTTCCATGAGAAGGAAGCCGAGATCATTAAAGATGCCGGGCAGCTGAATGCGGTGACGATTGCCACGAATATGGCTGGGCGCGGTACGGATATTGTGCTGGGTGAAGGCGTCACGGAGCTCGGTGGTCTGTGCATTCTTGGCACCGAGCGGCATGAGTCTCGCCGTATCGACAATCAGCTGCGCGGCCGTGCTGGGCGCCAGGGTGATCCGGGGTCGTCGCGGTTTTATCTGTCGCTGGAGGATGATCTGCTGCGCTTGTTCGCTGCTGATAATATTGCAGCGGTCATGGATAAGCTGGGCATGGAAGAGGATGAACCGATTGAGCATAAACTCATTACGCGGTCCATTGAACATGCGCAGAAGAAAGTGGAAGCGCGCAATTTTGATATGCGTAAGAATGTGCTGGAATATGACGATGTTATGAATCAGCAGCGTGAGGTTATTTATGCGCAGCGCCGCAAGGTGCTCATGGGCGATCATCTGCGGGATAATATCATGTATATGGTGCATCAGATTATTACGTCGGAAATGAACCAGTATGCAAGTGAAAAACTGTATCCGGAAGAATGGACGCTGAACGGGCTGATCAAGGATGCGGAGGCAATCTATGCACCGGAAGGCCGGCTGAAAAAGGAAGATTTGGAGGCTATGAGCCGCGACGAGCTTGAGGAAACGCTGGTGAAGATTGCCGAGGAACGTTATACCGCCCGGGAACAGGAATATTCCGAGCCGATTATGCGCGAGCTGGAGAAGGTTGTCATGCTGCGCGTGGTCGATAATAAGTGGATGGAACATCTGGATCATATGGATATGCTGCGGGAAGGTATCAATTTGCGCGCTTATGGGCAGCGCAATCCGCTGGTTGAGTATAAGATCGAAGGCTTCAATATGTTTGAGGAAATGATCAATGCGATTCAGACGGATATTGCTAAACTGATTTACCGGGTCAGCATTGTCACGCAGGAAGAGCAGCAGCTGCAGGATCATCTGCAGAATGCGCAGGCTTCGCATGGCGGCGATGTCGATGCGGCGGAAGCCAGAAAGAAACCGGTCGTCAACAAGACGCATGTCGGCCGCAATGATCCTTGCCCCTGCGGCAGCGGCAA
>DCFR01000068.1:0-9765 GCA_002319815.1 Megamonas sp. UBA1799 | reverse complement strand
AGCGGCAAGAAGTACAAGAACTGCTGCGGCAAGAATAAATAAAACGGCTGCGGCGGCTGGCCGCCGTGCTGAATCTTTGGGACTGTATTAAAATATATTTTAGGATGTGAGAAGTTTATGCTGGAAGATTTGAAGATGCCAATAACCGCTTTAAAGAAGAAGCTGGACGAAATGGGGACTTCCCTTTGACGTCGCTCGCAAAGAAGAAAAAATAGCCGAGCTGGAATATAAAATGGGAGCGCCTGATTTTTGGGATGATGCAGCCAAAGCGCAGCAGATGAATCAGGAACTCAATGATATTAAAATTAATGTTGATAAATATAAATCTTTGGTAGCCAAGGCTGATGATCTGGAAGCGCTTTGGGAGCTGGCCATGGAAGAGCCGGAAGCAGGGATGGAGGACGAGGTCAAGGACACCATCAAGGACGTGCAGGCTGGCGTCCGGGCGTTGGAGCTGGAAGTTCTGCTTTCGGGTGAATATGATGTCAACAATGCCATTCTCACGCTGCATGCCGGGGCGGGCGGTACGGAAGCCCAGGATTGGACGCAGATGCTGCTCCGCATGTATGGCCGCTGGGCCGAGCGCCATGGCTTTGGCGTGGAGACCATGGACTTGCTGCCGGGCGATGAGGCCGGCGTGAAGTCGGCGACGCTTTTTATCCGCGGGCATAATGCATATGGCTATTTGAAATCGGAAAAAGGCATTCACCGGCTGGTGCGTATTTCGCCGTTTGATGCCAATGCGCGTCGTCATACATCGTTTTCAGCCTGTGATATTATGCCGGAAATTGATGATGCGCAAGAAGTTACTATTGATATGGATGATGTCCGCGTTGATACGTATCGTTCGAGTGGCGCCGGCGGACAGCATATCAATAAGACATCTTCGGCGGTGCGTATGACGCATATACCGACGGGCGTCGTTGTGCAGTGCCAAAACGAGCGCTCCCAGATCCAGAACCGCGCCCAGTGTCTCAAGATGCTGCGGGCAAAGCTGTTTGAGCTGGAACTGGAAAAGAAGGAAGAAGAGAAACTGAAGCTCGAGGGCGTGCAGAAGAAAATTGAGTGGGGAAGCCAGATCCGTTCTTATGTATTCCAGCCGTATACGCTGGTCAAGGACCATCGTACAAATGCGGAGACTGGCAATGTGCAGGCGGTTATGGACGGCGAGCTGGATCCGTTCATCGAGGCTTTTTTGGCCGCGAAGGCGAACCACGAAATATAACAGAGAGAACAGGGGGACAGGAGACGAACCGGTCCCCTGTTCTTGCTTGATAGGCCGGGTGATATTTTGCGCAGGGACTTGACTATTTTTTCGTTAATCCTCATAATATTAATCGTGTTTAGCCAGGTGGCGCTGCCGCCGATTGCGGTCCGGACGATGGAGTCCCGACTGGCGTCAGCTTCACAGGCAAAGTCGGTGCAGGTGCATTTGCAGACAACGCCGGCTATTTTGCTTTTGCTGGGGCAGCTGGATCGGCTGGATATAACGGCGGAGCAGGCCATGCTGGGGCAGGTGCGCGTCGATTCTTTGCGGCTGTCGGGCCAGAATGTGAATTTGCCCGCCGATGCGCTTGTGCATGGGCAGCTGGCGGTGAAGGCTGCCGATCAGCTGGATCTCTCCGCCGTAGTCACGGCGGATGATCTGCTGGAGCTGCTGCAGCGAAAAGTTGACAAACTGCAGGATGCTGAAGTGACGATTACGCCGCAGCTGATTACGGTGAACGGCAAGGTTAAGATTGCCGGGCGTATGGCGGATATTCATATGGAGGGCAGAGTTCTTGAGGAAGATGGCAACATTTATTTTCGGATGACAAAGCTGGACCTGAAAAATTCGTTGCTGGGCAAGGCCGTGCTGGGAAATTTCTTTGGCGATATTCTGTTGGTGAATCTTACCAAACTGGCATTGCCGGTGGAACTGGATGATGTTGTGCAGCAGGACGGGCAAGTGCTGATTACGGCCAGCCGTCATAAATGAAGCTGCGGGTGTTGGATGCGAGTAAGGTGGGAAAAACAAAATGAAAGTTTTTAGATATAACCGCTGGCTGGTGCTGGTGATTTTTGTCGGCTTGCTGGCGGCGCTGGTCATCAATGTGCAGCGTAATACGGAAGAAAGACAGAATATGACTGTGGATCTGGCGATCGATTATGAGGGACTTGTCGAGCTGGCGGAACGCGAGGGGCAGCCGCCGGCAGAAGTTTTGCGTCAGGCGAAGGAAGCCGGTATTACGTCGCTGGCGGTTTACGAGACGACGTTTAAGAAACTTAATGCCAATGGAAAAGCCAGCGCGACGCCGGGCAGTGCGATTCTGGAACGGTATCAGAGCGGCGCGCTCACGAGTCCTGCGTGGCGGGAACTGGTGCAGCAAGGGAAGATCGTCGCTACGGAAGTCTATGTGACGGGACATGATGCGCAGACCTTCCGTGAGGTGAAGGCGGATCTTATTCGCCGTTTGGGCGCCGATCGGGTACGCCCGTTTGCAGCGGACGGTGAGGAAGTTCTTGCCGTTAAGGCCAATTATGAAGCGTTTTTGAAAATGAATTTAGGCCTGCCTACCGATGAGATGAAGGCGGTGAACGCAGCTGGTTTTTATGTCATTGCGCGGCCAAGTAATTATCTGGAAGTTACGAATGACGATGTGCAGGCAGTGTTTCAGCGGCTGGACGGTATCCGGGTATCCGAAATCGTTTTTTCTGGCTCGGAAGTACTGGGTGCTCCCAAAACATTGTCGCCGGTCGTTCGTGAGTTCAGGGAGCGCAATATTACTTTGGGCATGATCGAAGATACGACGCAGCTGCAGTTCTATAAGCAGGCCGGACTGATGGAGCTGGCCAAGGCGCTGGACTATCGGGCGGCGCGTTTGTATACGATTCCCAAGGATGAGCAGGTCAAGCTGAAGCTGGATGCGGCGGTGGAGCGTTGGGCCAATACAGATGAAGAGCGCAATATCCGCATTGATTTGCTGCGTATTTATGAAAAACCAGCGACGAATATGACGCTTTTGGAGACGAATATGAAATATTTTGCGGCAACGCGGGATCTGTTGCAGCAAAAGGGGTTCCAATTTGGTCCGGCGGGGACGTTTGCGCCTTTTGTGCCTAACCGGATTTTGCGGGCGCTGATCATGGCCGGCGTGGCGGCGGCGGCGGTGCTGTATTTGTCGCTGATCTGGCCGGGGATGAAGCCGAAGTATCAGTATGCTTTGTTGCTGGTATTAGCGGCTGCTGCCATGGGGCCGGTGCTCATGGGTCATGGCGCTAAAATTCGTCTGGCGGCGGCATTGGCAAGTGCAAACTTGTTTCCGGCGCTGGCGGTTATCTGGCAGCTGGACCGTATCAGGATGATTGCGGTGCGCCCAAAATGGTCGGTCCCGCGTTTTATTGTGACGGCTTTGCTGGCGTTATTTGTGGCTGGAGCTGTTTCTTATGTTGGCGCGGCGTATGTTTCGGGATCGTTGGCCGATGTTGAGTATCTGCTGGAAGTGAATATTTTCCGCGGCATCAAGCTGACCTTTTTGCTGCCAATCCTTTTGGTAGCGGTAGCCTTTTTACAGCGGTTTGATGTGTTTGATGGAAAAATGGATGATGCTCACGGCGTGCTGGAACAATTGAAGAAAATTCTCGATCTGCCGGTCAAGGTGAAAACGCTGTTGGCATTGTTTGCGGTGCTGGTGGCCGGTGTTGTGTTTGTGGCGCGTTCCGGGCATACGATGGGCATGCCGGTTTCCAGTCTGGAACTGCGGTTCCGGGCGTTTCTGGAGCAGGCCATGTATGCGCGGCCGCGCTCCAAGGAGCTTTTGATCGGGCATCCGGTGTTTATGCTGGCGGCTCTGGCCTGGTACCACAAGTGGCCGACGATGCTTTTATTTGCGCTGGTGATGGTTGCGACGATTGGCCAGGGGTCGATGGTAGAGACTTTTGCTCATATGCGCACGCCGGTATTCATGTCATTTGTCCGTGGAATCGGCGGCATCGTTATGGGCGGTTTGCTGGGTGCCGCGGCTATGGTTGCGGTCGAAGTTTGGCAGTATTTGATTTCTGCAGCAAAGGAGCATAAAGCAGAGGAATGAGCAATATTGTAGTGTCCGGATATTACGGCTCAAAAAATGCCGGCGATGAAGCAATGCTGGCAGCAATGATCGAGGTTCTATCCGATTTGGACCCGAAAGTGAATATAACGGTGATTTCGGCGAATCCAAAGGATACAGCGGAGCGTCATGGCGTTCGGGCAGTTTCCTGGATACGTGTTTTTGATATTCTGGCGGCGCTCCGGCAGGCCGATCTGCTGATTTCCGGCGGCGGCAGTCTGCTCCAGAATGTCACCAGCGGCCGCAGCCTGTACTATTATTTGGGCGTGATCTTTTTAGCGCAGCTGGTGGGAACGCCGGTTATGCTTTATGCACAGGGCGTGGGTCCGGTTTGTGGCCGCTTTGCTCGTCACCTGATGACCTGGATCAGTAACCGGGCTTCGTTGATAACGGTGCGGGACAAGGGGTCGCTGGGCGAATTGCAGAGTCTGGCGGTGACGCGTCCGCATATTGAGGTTACAGCGGATCCTGTGCTGGCGATTCATCCGGTGGATAAGGGGATTGGCCGGGCGATTCTGCGCGGCTATCATGCCGACGGAGCGAAGCCGGTGGTGGGAATTTCCGTGCGGGAATGGCGGGAATGGCGGCACTATAAGCAGGTCATTGCCGAAGCCGCCGATCAGATCGCCGAGGAGTTCGGGGCGCGCATTGTGTTTTTGCCGATGCAGTATCCGGAAGATGTCAAGGTGGCGGAGCTGATTGCCGGGCAGACCAAACATCCGGTGACGGTATTGAAGGATGAGTATACGACCAGCGAGCTTTTGTCGATTGCCGGCAATCTGGATCTGTTGATTTCCATTCGGCTGCATGCCTTGATTTTTGCCGGGGTGATGGGAGTGCCGATGATTGGCATTTCTTATGATCCCAAGATTGATCGTTTTATGGATTCGATGGGCGATCATTCGGCCGGCAATCTGCAGGGGATCACGGTGGAGGATCTTTTGTCTGAGGTGCGCCGGAAATGGCAGGATAAAGAACATTTTCAGGCGAAGAATGCCGAGCTGCTTTCCGGGCTGCGCGTGCTGGCGGCGCATAATGCCGAGCTGGCGTTAGAGATTATCAGGAAAAAGAAAAGGTAAAAGATGGCTGCGCAGCGCGGCCTCTTTTGCGTATTGCTGCTTTCTTTCAGGAAGTGGGACTAGAATAAAGAAATCCGTAAGGATGTGCTGGATGAGGGGAGGAACATACGGCCGATGATCCATATGAAGAATGTTTGCAAGACTTATGAAAATGGCGCAGTGGCGCTGGATCATGTCAGTATTGATATCGCGAAGGGTGAGTTCGTATTCCTTGTCGGGGCAAGCGGCGCCGGCAAATCGACCTTTATCAAAATGTTGCTGCGCGAAGTATTGCCATCGGAAGGCGTTCTCCAAATTAATGGACACGATGTAGTACATATGCCGCATGGCGAAGTTCCTTATCTCCGGCGCGGACTCGGCGTTATTTTTCAGGATTATCGTTTGCTGCCGGATAAAACCGTATTTGAGAATATTGCGTTTGCCATGCAGGTTATTGAGGCGCCGCGCCGTTTGCTGCAGCGCAGTGTGAATGCGGTGCTCGATGTCGTCGGGCTGCGGGACAAGTATAAATGTTTTCCCAATCAGCTATCGGGCGGCGAGCAGCAGCGCGTGGCTATTGCCAGGGCAATTGTCAACGATCCGGCGATCGTGATTGCCGATGAACCCACCGGCAATCTGGACCCGGAAACCTCCTGGGGCATCATGGATATTTTTAAGCGCATTAATACGGCGGGAACAACGATTGTCATGGCAACGCATGATAAAACGATTGTGGATACGATGAAAAAACGCGTGATTGCGATTGAAGATGGCCGTATCGTGCGGGATGAAGCGCGGGGGGTATACGGTTATGAAAATTAGAACAAGCGAGTATTTTATCCGCGAGGTATTTTTTTCTCTCAAGCGCAATAATTGGATGTCGGTGGCTTCGATTGCCACGGTAGCCGTGTCTTTGTTTATTCTGGGCATGTTTCTCATTATTGTCATGAATATGAACCGGATGGCGTCTTCGCTGGAATCACAAGTACAAATCAGCGTCTATCTCAAAGAAGATATATCCAAACAAGACGTGAAGGATCTGCAGGATGATCTGCAGAATATGCAGGGTATTGCGTCGGTGACGTTCGTGGGCAAAGAGAAAGCTATGGAACGGTTTAAAGAGCGGCTGGGCGATCAGAAGTTTTTACTGGATGCGCTCGGCGATACCAATCCGCTCCCCGATTCTTTTGAGGTTACGGTCAAGCAGCCGGAGCTTGTCAAGACGGCTGCGGCGGCAATCAGCAATTACAGCGGTGTAGAATCGGCAAAATACGGGCAGGATGTCGTAGAACATCTTTTCGACATTACCCGCCTGATCCGTATCTTCGGACTTGCTCTCATGGCGGTTCTGGCCGGGGCGACGCTGTTTATTATTTCCAATACGATCCGGCTGACGGTTTTTGCGCGGCGTAAGGAAATTGCTATCATGAAATATGTGGGCGCCACGGATTGGTTTATCCGCTGGCCGTTTCTGCTCGAAGGTATTGTGCTGGGCTGCGGCGGCGGTATTATTGCCGCGCTGGCGCTGCGCAGTGCCTACGGGATGATCGCGGCAAAGATTTATAATACACTGGCGTATTTTCCGCTGATTCCGACATACCCATTCCTGAATTATATCAGCCTGACCATTCTGCTCAGCGGAATGATTATCGGCGCTTTGGGCAGCACGATTTCGCTGAAGCGCTTTTTGAAGGCCTGAGGAGATGGTGGCAGGATGAAACTGAACAGACAACGTTGGATAGGAGCGATTCTCAGTCTGTCGCTGCTGTTAGCGCCGGTGCAGGCGGCATGGGCGGAGGAATCGCTGGAGGACAAGTTGGAGAGCCTGCAGAATCAGGCGGCAGAACAGCAGCAAAAGACGAATAAAGTGCAGTCGCGTATGGATACGATTTCCGAGCAGCTGCGGCAGCTGCAGGCGGAGGCGGACGACGCGACGGCAGCATATCAGACGGTCCGGGATCAGCTGAATGCTACCGAGACAAAAATTGATGACAATCAGACTTTGCTGGAAAAGACGGAGCAGGAGCTGGCGGTCAAGAGCAAACTTTTGGAACGCCGCGTGCGTGACATTTATATTCATGGGCAGCTGAGTTATATTGATGTGTTGTTTGGTGCGCAGGATTTTTCTGATTTTATGACACGGATGGATATTCTGAAGCGTATCATCAAATATGACTATGATCTGGTAAGCAAGGTGCAGCAGGATCGGCAGACGGTCGTGACGGCCCGGGACGCGCTGGAAAAAGACAAAGCGGCGCAGGTGCTGCTGGTAGCGGACGCGAAGAGCAAGCGGGATGACATGCTGGATAAAAAGCGGGCGAAGGACCGCTTGATGGATAAAATGAGATATGACCGGGATACTTCGGAACGTGCCTATCAGGAATTGATCGCAGCGTCTAAGCAAGTGGAAAATCTCATTCGCATGAGCCGATACCAATATGCCGGATCGCCTTCCGGGTCCGGCGCGATGATCTGGCCGATTTCGGGGGAGATCACCTCTCCCTTCGGCTGGCGGGTGCATCCGATTACCGGTGACAGCCGGTTCCACAGCGGCATCGATATTGCCGGGGACTATGGCGATCCAATCCGGGCAGCGGCGGCAGGCACAGTCATTTACGCCGGCTGGATCAGCGGCTATGGCAATGCGGTGATTCTGGACAACGGCGGCGGAGTTACCACGCTTTACGGGCATAATCAATCGCTGGCGGTCAGCGAAGGGCAGACCGTCGCACAGGGGCAGGTCATTTCTTATTGTGGCTCGACGGGCAATTCGACCGGACCACACTGCCATTTTGAAGTTCGCGTGAACGGCGAGCCGGTCAGTCCGCTTAGTTATCTTTGAGAGCGGGCAGGAAATTTGGTGAAATTCAATTGATGTTAAAGATGTTAAAAGGGAAAAAGAAATGTATTTTAGGCGTCATTGGCGTGGCCGTTTTATCCGTTTTCCTGACTTTGGCAGGGTTAGCGCTGCTGTTGAATCTTAACCTGCAGAAAACCGTGGATCTGATGCGTTTTTTTGCGACCAAACGTTTTATCGAATCGCAATATGTTAATCCGGTCGATGATGGCAAGCTGATGGATGGGGCTATTTCCGGTATGGTAAAGTCACTGGGAGATCCGCATTCCATTTATCTGGATCCGTCGATGTATCGTAAACTGCAGGATCACACTTCGGGATCCTTTGGCGGCATCGGCGTCGTGATGGGCTTTAAAGATCAGAAAGTCACGGTCATGTCGGTTATGGACGGAACGCCGGGCCAGGAAGCCGGTCTCCAGCCGGGAGATGAGATTGTGGCCGTAGACGGCGTCTTGTCAAAAGATATTGAACCAGAAGAGGTGGCCATGCGGATTCGCGGCGAGATTGGTACGAACGTGGTGCTGCGAATTCATCGGCAGGGTGAAGACGATCAGGATTATACGATTCAGCGCAGCAGCATTCATTTGCAGACGGCGGCAGAACAAATGCTGCCCGATGGCATTGGCTATATCCGGATTGCATCATTCAGTGAAAAGACGGGGCAGGAATTTAAGGATTGTCTCGGGCGGCTGGAAGGCCAGGATATGAAAGGCCTGATTATTGACCTGCGCGGGAACCCAGGCGGCTTGATCACCAGCTGTGTGGAAATTGCCAATATGGTTGTGCCTAAGGGGCCGATTGTATCGGTAGTGCAGCGGGATGGAACCCGGGAAGAACATGATTCGAAGCTGGAGGATTCCAAGTATCCGATTGTTGTTCTGATTGACGGTAACAGCGCCAGCGCTTCCGAAATTTTGGCGGGCGCTTTGCAGGATACGCAGGCGGCAACGCTGGTTGGGACGAAATCATATGGTAAAGGATCGGTGCAGGTCGTGATTCCGATGAATGAAAGCGATGCATTGAAACTGACCATTGCCAAATATTACACTCCGAGCGGACGCAGTATTGATGGGACGGGCATTGAACCGGATGTCAAAGTGGATATGGATCCGTCGGCGCAGAAAGATGTACAGCTGCTGAAAGCGATCGATGTCATGAAAGAGAAAATAGCGCAGTAAATAAGAACAAAAGGGGCGGCACATATCGTCATGATATGTGCCGCCTCCTTTGTCGAAATGCTGCGGCATGCTTGCCTCTCCTGGGTCAGGAGAGGTGCCCGAAGGGCGGAGAGGTCGAGCCGTTTTGCAGCGCTTTGCCGTTACGTATTCGTCGGAGCGGTACTTTCCGGTCTCGACCTCTCAGGCGCTGCGCGCCAGCTCTCCTTTCGAAGGAGAGCCAAGGGGGTACGAGGAACGGCGGGGGTGCTAGGTGGTTGCGAAGGCTTCTTGTGGTCAGATCGTCAAATGTTCGTTGCAGGGGGTACGAATAGTGACTGGTTTATTGTACGTACCCTTCTTGGGTCGAAATCATGACCGTCTGTGACGGCGCAGCTCGTTGTATACTTGCCTCTCCTGGGTCAGGAGAGGTGCCCGAAGGGCGGAGAGGTCAAGCCGTGTGTCAGCGGCTTGCCGTTACGTATTCGTCAGCGTGGCACCTTCCGGCCTCGACCTCTCAGGCGCTGCGCGCCAGCTCTCCTTTCGAAGGAGAGCCAAGGGGGTACGGGGAGCGGCGGGGGTGCTAGTATTGCGTAACATCTAAATGT
>DCFR01000080.1 GCA_002319815.1 Megamonas sp. UBA1799 | reverse complement strand
TTGTCGATGGCGGTTTTGACTTCAACCAGCGCGACCTGACGCTTGCTTTTCGCGGCAGCCGCAACCAGCGCATCATTGATCTCAACACCACACGGCAACAAGGTCGACTAGTACAGAAGCAACTAGATAACTAAAGAAAATGGATAATGAGACAGGGCAGTTCCTTTGAACCGGAATCGCTTTGTCTCATTTTATTTCTCTATCTGTTAACAGCTGCAAAGAACACTATTGACTACTAAATCCAGACAGACAAAATAAAAATGGACGAAAAAAAACCTCTGCTGCAGCAGAGGTTTTTTTTCAGTTCTAAATCAGAAGAAGAATTCGAGCTGAGTGAAGATGGTAGAAGCATCTTTATCAGCGGCAATATTCTTACCTCTGAAGTAGGAAGCCGTGCCCTTGATGTTCTTGGCAAATGTATACTGTCCGCCCAACTCCCAGCCTTTCTGACCGGAATTTGCAGCCCAGTTGCCATCATAAGTATTGTACAGCGTAGCATACTTGCCGAGATAACGATAAGCAGCAAAGATACCGAACGATCCCTTGTTGGCTTCATTAGCGCCTTTATAATCGAGTTCAATGTTATAGGCCTTTTTATTTTTATTATCGCCCTGGCCCTGTGTATTCTTTGCATAAGCGCCATACAAAGCAACGGTCGGGTTAAACTTATAACCCATACCAATATCCCAGATGCTAGCCGAAGTGTCTTTATACGTAGTTATACTATTATTATTTGTAATTCCACTCAAATGATGATAAGCTACGCCCCAAGTAAACTTATTCTTGTCACTGTTATAAACTTCAATACCCTGATAGTTCGCAGTGTTATAAGTACCGGTTGCTGCTGCGCTATTATCCCATACGCTGTAATTATTGAAGTTGTAACGGCCAATGGTTACCGTAGCCTTTACATCTTTACCAAACGTAACCTGACCGCCGGATACGCGCTCATCAATGAACATACCGCGATCTGCTTTGGATTTATAGTAGAATTTACCAAGATCGATAACAGTTTTGCCATAAGTGCCCTCAACATAAGCACGATCTACCGTAACACTGGTGGCATTCTGGCTATTATTCAAATCCGTGCTATAATCGAAACGAGTCTTAGCAACCCAGTGCTCATTAACCTGCGCCGTTACATTTAAGCGGAACAAATCCTGATTTGTGTTGGTCTTCTGCGTAGTTTTAGACTGATCACGTTTGCTAATATAGCGATAACGCAACTCGCCCTGCCATTTTACATTGTCTACCTTCTGCTCAAGGGCAGCAACGCGAACGCCGAGGTTATTGAGCTCATCAGCAAACTCAGCAGCCAGTTTGTCAATCATTGCCTTGTCGGCAGCGGAAACATCTGTCTTTGCCATTGCGCGAGCAACCATCTGAGCCATTTCATAACGAGTAATCTGCTGATCACCGCGATATGTGCCATCACCATAACCATCGATGACACCATCTTTAGCCAGAGTAGCAACCGCATCGTATGCCCAGCTGTCAGCCGGTACATCAGAGAACGGATTGGCAGCTGCAAACGTTGTGGAAGCAGCGCCTACGACGAGAGCCGTCGTCAATGCAGATACGAGAGTCTTTTTCATGAAGAACTCCTCCTTAAAATAAATAGATAGATTTTCTTTTGTCGGTATCTATCGGAAGGAGCTTACATGAGTATCCATGTTTCCTCAGCAATTCCACCCCGACTACACACCGACTGTTTTTATAATACCACGAATCAAATATTTTGGCAAATATTTTCTGACGATTTGCACGGATTTTAACGATTCGTTTTAGGCATGGGCAGGTAAGTGGATATACAAGCAAGCTTGAAAATAAAGACCTCATTCACCGCCTGCGGCAGTCTGCCTTCTCCAATAGGAAAAGGCTTTTAAAGCAAACAAAAAGCCCTCCCCGCAAGGAAGGCTTTTGTTTGATAATATGGTATACCTGCCAATTTATCAGAAGAAGAATTCAACCTGTCCAAAGAGCGTTGAATTGCTGTTGCTGGTAGAAATCTCTTTACCAGTGAAATAAGCAAGTGTCCCGACAACGTTCTTCTGCAATGCATAATTAAAGCCAAGATCCCAGCCCTTCTGATCGCGACCCATTTCATCATAAGTCGGAGAGATAGTAGCTGCGGCACCAAGATAACGATAAGCAGCAAAGATACCAAAGGAGCCTTTATTAGCAGCATTAGCGCCTTTATAGTTAACCTGCACATTATAAGCTTTTTTGGAACTGCTGTCCGCATCCGATGCCGAGCCTCTGGCATAAGCGACATGCGCTGCAACCGTCGGTGTAAACTTATAGCCTAATCCCAATTCCCAAATATGTCCATTCCACTGAGCACCATTCACATGATGATAAGCAGCGCCCCAAGTCAATTTCTTAGCCTGATTAGAGTCAATTTCAATTGCCTGATAATTCACAACTTCAACCGACTGCCCTGCTTTATAGGAATTAGCATTATTAGCATCACCATTAAAACGACCGCCCCAAACAGAGACTTTTACGTCCTTGCCAAACTGAGCCATCGCGCCGGAAAGCTGATCATCAAAAACCATACCCTGATCCAGCGTAGTGTAAGCCGGGAATTTACCAAGGTCAATGACCGTATTCCCATAAACGCCCTCAGCATAAGCACGGTTTAAATAAACATCGCCATTGCCATCAGCGGCACTTGATGTGCCAGTGGCATTTTTCGAGCTGTTCAGATCGGACTTATACTCAATACGGGATTTCACGGTCCAATTCTCATTGACCGTAGCATCCGCATACAGGCGAAGATTCATGTACTGTACATTGTCTTTAGCCTTTTTGTCCTCACGAGCACTCTTGTAGTAGTAACGCATCTCGCCGTACCATTTTACATTGTCGACCTTCTTTTCGAGGGCAGCAACACGAACGCCAAGGTTTCCGAGCTCATCCGCGAATTCAGCGGCGAGTTTGTCGATCATTGCTTTGTCGGAGGCGGAAACATCCGTCTTTGCCATTGAGCGGGCAACCATCTGCGCCATTTCGTAACGGGTAATCTGCTGGTCGCCGCGATACGTGCCATCGCCATAACCATCGATAACGCCGTCTTTGGCGAGCTGTGCTACAGCATCATAAGCCCAGCTGTCAGCCGGTACATCGGAGAACGGATTGGCAGCTGCAAACGTTGTGGAAGCAGCGCCTACGACGATAGCCGTCGTCAGTGCGGATACGAGAGTCTTTTTCATGAAAAACTCCTCCTTTAAATAAATAGATAAAATTTTTCTGGTCCGTTATTTCTTCAGAGGAGGTTTTAATGAGTATCCATGTTTCCTCAGCAATTCCCATCTCATCGCAATAACTGACCTTCTGTAAGAATACCACAGGTACTCTGCGGATGCAAGTATTTTCTGCCTGTTTTGCGTTCTTTTCAGAAAAACTACAGAATTCCGTACTACGATTTATTCTTTTTTGGCATAAAGCCATTTTCCCGATGGCATAATATACTTTCGTCTGTTTTGCCGGCATAATTTCTCAGCGCATCCTCTGCCCTTTGGACTTGATTTGCCGGGAATCTGTAGTAAAATAAGAAACAGTATAATATATGGAGGGTTTATTGCATGTCAAATAAAGTACGTACACGTTTCGCCCCCAGCCCGACGGGCTATATGCATATTGGTAATCTGCGGACTGCGCTTTATGCGTATCTTTTTGCCAAGGCCAATGACGGCGACTTCATTCTGCGCATTGAGGATACAGACCGCAACCGTTACGTGCCGGATGCGGTTGATTTTATCAACCGCACGTTAGCCGCCGCGCATATTGTTCCGGATGAGGGCCCGGAGATCGGCGGCGCTTTTGGCCCCTACGTGCAAAGCCAGCGGCAGGAAATTTATCAAAAATACGCCGATGCGCTGATTGAAAACGGCTTTGCTTACCGCTGCTTCTGTTCCCCGGACGAAGGACACACAGCCGCCAGTTTTTCCGGTTATGACCGCACTTGCCGCGATCTTTCTCCGGCGGTGATTCAGCAGCATCTCGACGCCGGCGACTCGTTCGTCATCCGGCAAAAGATGCCGCTTAACGGAGCCACCACGTTTCACGATATGGTGCACGGCAATATCACGATTCAGAATGATGAGCTGGAAGATCAGGTGTTGATCAAGCGCGACGGCATGCCTACCTATAACTTTGCCAATGTCATCGACGATCACCTCATGCAGGTCACACATATCATTCGCGGCGTTGAATTTATCACCTCTACGCCGAAACATGTTCTGCTGTACCAATCCTTTGGTTGGGACCCGCCGGCATTTGTGCATCTGCCGCCGGTCATGGGCAAAAACGAGGATGGCTCGGTCTCCAAGCTTTCCAAGCGTCATGGCGCTACCAGCTTTGCCGAACTTGTTGCCATGGGCTATCTGCCGGAAGCGATTACCAATTATGTGGCCTTGCTGGGCTGGAGCCCAAAATCAAACCAAGAGCTTTTTTCCATGGACGAAATGGCGAAGGTCTTTGCGCTTGATGGGCTCAGCAAATCATCGGCGGTGTTTGATTACGCCAAGCTGAACTGGTTTAACAGCGAATATTTCAAGCAGATGAGCGATGCGGACTTTGCCCAGGCTGCGCTGCCATTCGCCGGTGAGCTGACGGATGAGCTGCAGGTAAAATGGCCATATCTGGCGGCCTTGCTGAAACCGCGCATCAACCGCTATGGCGAAATCGCCGATCAGATTGCTTTTTTCCGCACGCTGCCGGAATATAGTTCCGAACTGTTTAGCAACAAGCGCAATAAAGTCACGCCGGAAGTATCTGCTGCCATCTTACCGGCTGTCTGCGCCGCACTGGAACCGCTGGCCGACTGGACGCCGGACACCATCAATACAGCGCTGCATGGATATATTGACGGCTGCGGGCTCAAGATGGGCACGGTGATGTGGCCGCTACGCATTGCGCTTTCCGGTCAAAAAGTTACGCCCGGCGGCGTTACAGAGCTGCTTTATCTGCTGGGGAAAGAAATTTGTTTAAAAAGATTGCAAAAGGGTATTGCAATTCTCGCGAATATATAGTATTATATTACTCGGCTCCTTCGTCAAGTGGTTAAGACACCGCCCTCTCACGGCGGGTTCAGGGGTTCGAATCCCCTAGGAGTCACCAATTGGGTGATATCGCCAGAAACCGTTATGGTTTCTGGCTTTTTTGTGCTCTAAAAAAGACACGGCCGATGCCTTGGTTGGCATCAGCCGTGTCCTTTTTTCCATTGGTCAGACCAACGGGGTCTTATCCGTGCTCATGATGACGGCTTCCTTAATCGCCGTCGGCGATACGCCTTTCACCACAAGCGCTTTTTTGGTGATCATATCCTGCATCACGCCTTCCACCGCCGCTTTGGTAAGATCGTCTTTGGGATCAGCGAGACTGCAGGTAACGGTCTTGCTGCCATCGAGCTGGAAGATCATTTTCAGCGCCTTTGCCATGATTGGTTCCTCCTTTCTGCATTATAGGGAATTTTCCGGTCAGGCTTCGACCAGTTTAGCCGTATCCTGCCGATGGATGGAACCCAGCGAACGGGACTGGAGTCCGGCCAGCGCGCTGCCGATCGCCAGAACATCATCATCCGTCAACGCCGGATTGATATTGGCAAAAGTGCGCGAGCTGTAAATAGGCACGCCGGTGCTCGTCTGTCCGGTTTCAACTTTCAGGATGAGTTTTGCTGCGGCCTCACTTTTTGTTGCTGCCATGTCACTCACCTCCTTTCATCTTTATACATGCCGGATGAAAGGAAAAGAACAACCTGCCGGCAAAAAAATAACAGGACCGCTCTCAACGGAGCAGTCCTGTTATTTTTTCTTCCACTTGTGCGGGTGAAATCGCCGCCAGACAATCCAGCCCCTTGGGGCAGGCGCGCTTCCAGCAATACTTGCAGGGACGGTCCACCTCAATCGCATTCTGCTGCTGCCCATAGGGACCGTTGCGATTGGCATCCGTCGGCCCCATGAGCATGATTGTAGGAACTCCCAGCCCTGCGGCCAGGTGCACCGGACCGGTATCGCCGCCGAGCGTAAAACAGCTCCCCCGCAGAATATGCGCCAGCTGTTTGAGCGTCGTACGGCCGACCAGATTCACCGGGGGGATATCCGCAGCTTTGGTAATATCGGCAACCAGTCCCTCATCGACCAGTCCGCCGCCGATAAAAACCGGAATGATATGGCGGCCGTAAAGCCAGTCGCTAAGCGCCGCATAAGACTCGACCGGCCAGCGTTTGTTCGGCCAGTTTGCGCCCACGGCCAACACCGCATAAACCGCGCCGGCCGGTACGCCGCCGTGCTGCAAAGTTCCCTCGGCAATGCTCTGGTCCCGCGCCGAAACGACCATAGGAAATACCACCTTACTGACTTTACATCCCAGCGCCCGGGCTACATCGAGATAGCGTTCGACAATATGTCCCGGCGCATGCGGCCCGACGACCGGTCGGCTTACAAGATCGCTGAGTTCCCGCATATTGCAGGTCCCCAGCCGCTGCGGAGCGCTGGAAAGCCAGGCAATCGCCGCCGATTTAAACAGCCCCTGCAGATCAAGCACCGCATCATACGACCTTGCCTGCAGCCGCTTTTTAAACGGCCCGATCTGCTGCAAAAAACCGTGCAGTGATTTAAATTTTTTCTTTTCAAAAACAATGATGTCATCAATATACGGATTATCCAGCAGAAGTTCGCGGGCCGGCGGCTCGACCACCCAGGTCAGATGCGCCTCCGGCCAGGTTTCCTTGATGGCATAGGATACCGGCAGGGCATGAATGACATCGCCGATGGCGCTGAGCTTCACTACCAGAATATTCATCGGCTCTCCCTGATCCTTTCGATCACCTGCGTGGTCGAGCGTCCGGCCACGAGATCAATGAACTCCACTTTGCCGCCATATTGCTGCACGATTTTCGCTTCCGGCAAAGTCGCCAGCGTATAGTCGCCGCCCTTGGCATAGACCGCCGGCTTCACCAGCGCAATCAGTTCTGCCGCCGTCGGCTCGTCGAAAATCGTCACATAGTCCACCGACCGAAGAGCACCAACCACTTCCGCCCGATCCTGCTCCCGATTGATTGGCCGCTGCGGCCCCTTCAAACGTCGCACCGACGCATCGCTGTTGAGGCCGAGCACCAGGCAGTCGCCCAGCGCTCTGGCTGCCGCCAAATAACGGACATGTCCGGCATGTAAAATATCAAAACAACCGTTGGTAAAAACAATGCGCTGGCCGCCGGCCCGCAGAACAGCGCAGAATTGTTCGATAGAGTTACGATCAATACGCATAGGTTCCTCCTTCTAATACATCAACGCCGCACTGCAGCCCGCAATTCATCGCCGCTCACCGTAGCCGTGCCCAGCTTGCGCACGGCAATGCCGGAAGCAATATTGGACAATTCTGCGGCATACACCGGCTCTACCCCGGCGGCCAGCGCCAGAATCACCGTGGCCACACAGGTATCGCCGGCGCCGGATACATCATAGACTTCGCTTCGGTCGGATACGGGAATATTATGAATAGCCCCGCTCTTTTCAAATAAAGTCATGCCTTTTTCACCGCGCGTCACCAGCACGCCCTGCGCATCCATTGCCTGCAAAAGTTCCTGCCCTGCGTCGCAAAGATCAGCTTCGCTCGTAAGCGTTCTCCCTACCGCCGCCGCCAGTTCAGCATCGTTCTGCTTGACATAGTCAATGCCAGAAAAACGGCGAATATCATAGCGGGAATCAACAATTGATGGAATCCCCTGCTGCCGGCAAGCCTTCAAAAGTCCTTCCCTAATACTTTCGGTAATGGTTCCGCTGCCATAGTCGCTTAAAACCACGCCATCTACCTGCGGCAGCAGCTGACGGATATAGCCAGCCAGTTCAGCGGCAAATGCCGGCGCCAGCGGTTCCTTGCTTTCTTTGTCCAGACGTACGATCTGCTGACTGACGGTCGCCCGCCCGCCGGCAATGATGCGCGTTTTGGCAATGGTCGGCCGCTTTTCGTCACAAAGCAATCCGTCCGTGTTCGCACCGCTTTGCTCCAGCACACGTTTCAAACCCTGTGCCGCGCTGTCAAGACCGAGTACCCCGACCGCAAAGACCTGCCCGCCCAGCGTCGCCACATTATTGACCACATTGGCCGCCCCGCCGGCAACAATCCGTTCATCCGCTTGTTCCAGCACCAACACCGGCGCTTCCCGGGAAATCCGAGAAATTA
>DCFR01000050.1 GCA_002319815.1 Megamonas sp. UBA1799 | reverse complement strand
TCCTGTTGTCAATACTTTTTCCTAAATAATCTTATAAAGTTGATACCGGATCGATATCCAGCAGGACATCGGTACGCAGATGTATATCCTGTCGGCGCAGGAATTCTTGTACAGCGCTGATATCTGCGGTTTTAATAAGCAGGCAATAACGAAAAACTCCCTTGAATTTTGCAATCAGTGCCGGCGCCGGTCCAACGATCTGCTGCGTGGCAGTGCGGCCAAAGCATTGCATAAATTCACGTTTTATCTGTTGAGCGGTTTGCTGGACTTCCCCTTCATTTTCGTTCTGAAACGTTAGTTTTATCAATCGGCAGAACGGGGGGAAAAACAGCATCCGCCGCATTTCAAGCTCTTTAGCAAAAAAGCCCTCATAATCCTGCTGCAGCGCAAATTGAACTGCATAATGCTCCGGGTTATAACTCTGCACCAGGACATACCCCGGTTCATTTCCCCGCCCCGCCCGGCCAGCCGTCTGCGTAATCAGCATAAAACATCTTTCTGCAGCACGAAAATCCGGCATATTGAGACAGGAATCCGCGCTGATAATTCCTACAGCCGTCACTGCCGGTATATCATGTCCCTTAGCCACCATTTGTGTACCCAGTAAGATATCATACTCTCCACGTTTGAAAGCAGTCAGGATCTGCATATGGGAAAACTTTTTCGTCGTTGTATCCCGATCCATACGGATAACACGCGCTTCAGGTACTAATTCCGACAGCTCTTTTTCTAATTTTTCCGTCCCAGACCCAAAATATTTTATATAAGCGCTGCCGCAAGCCGGACACAAATCCGGCACTTCTTCCTGCGTATCGCAATGATGACAAACCAAAGTGCCGTTTTTATGATAGACCAACGGCAACCCGCAAATTTTACAGACCATAACCTGACCACAGGAACGGCACATGACAAACGTTGAAAATCCTCGTCGGTTCAGCATGAGAATTACTTGCTGCTTTTTGGCAATCGTCTGCACGATCAGCTGCTGCAATGCGCGGGAAATAACATGGCGATTCCCCTGCCGCAGTTCCTGACGCATATCGGCACAGGTTGTCTGCGGCAAAGATGCGCCGGCAATACGCCTCGGCATCCGCAAAAGAATATATTTTCCTGCCTGTGCCTGATAAAAGCTCTCTAAAGAAGGGGTAGCACTGCCCAGCAGCAACACGGCCTGATGAACTTTTGCCATCTGCGACGCCACTACCCGCGCATGATAACGCGGCGCTTCATCTTGTTTATAAGACATATCCTGCTCTTCATCGAGGATGATGATTCCAATATCCGATACCGGCGTAAAAAGAGCCGATCGCGCGCCAATGACAATACCGGCTTCACCGCGGCGAATACGCAGAATAGCGTCATTTCGTTCAGCGACCGTCAGACGGCTGTGCATCACAATAATATCATTTGAAAAAAACATCATAAAAGATGCTACGAGCTGCCCGGTCAAAGCAATTTCCGGCACTAAGACAATCGCATTTTTCCCCGCCTGCCGGACCTTGGCGACCGCTTCAATATAAACCCGGGTTTTACCGCTTCCGGTAACCCCATACAACAAAAATCCCTGATATTGATCGTGCCCCAGATACGGAACCAAGACTTGTAAAACCATCTTTTGATCATCCGTCAGTGCTTGTTTTGTCAACGGCGTTGCTGCCGCAAAATGATAGCTGTCCCGCAAAATGCGGCGTTCCCGGCAGACGATTAAACCTTGGTCCGCCAAAGCTTTTACGCTGCCGGAGGATACGCCAACCGTTTTTAAGTGGGCCCAGGTCTGTTCCGGTTCCTTTTGCAGCAACTTTAAAAGCCGACATTGCGCCGGACGCTTTGTATAGCCTGCAAGCAGCGAATCATCGAGCGGCGACAACAGCACAATATATTTTTCATAGAGAGCCGCCCCGCGCTTTTTTGCCAGATATTCCTTTTTGACCAAATGATATTGAACCAGCCGGGCCAGCAAAGCATCCAATTCTGCAGTCAGCTCCGGCAAAGCAGTTTGCAGCGCCGCTTTAGACAGCGCACCTCTTTTCTGCAGCAGCTGATACACCGCGGCGTAGCGGTTTACCTGCAGCAGGACCTGTCCGGTTTCTGCCGGGCAGGCTTCATACTGCACCTCAATTTTCAATCCGCTTTTCCCCGGCATAAACAAACGCATGGTTTCTGCCAGCGAGCAAAGATAAAAATCCGCCATCCATTGCGCGACTTTGATAACCGCCGGCGTAAACCAGGCTTCTTCATCAACCGTTCCTAAAATATTCTTCAAAGGCCTGTCCACCGCTGTTTTTTCTTCCACCGACACCACAAAACCTTCCACTTTGCGGCCGCCAAACGGAACAAACACGCGCCATCCCAATCCCACAAACGACAGCTGCGAGGGAATTTGATACGTATAGGCTTTGGCAATACTCTTGACCGGTATATTCACAAATACATTTGCCGTTAACAAAATTCACACCATCTTCTTCATACTATGTTCCTCATTGTAACACAAGCGGAAAAGAACAGCTATCCCCTCGCCAACAAAGATCCTGAAGAAAGCATCAACGCGCCCTCATCCAGAAACCGATTCCACAGACAGCCAGCACACACAATGCCGGCAGTCCATAAGACATGAGCGATCCGGCCGCCGTCAGCCAGACGCCAACAATGCGGTCATGCATCACCATGGATCCGGCCGTCCAGGCCAAAATAGCCGAACCAATGTAAATCAATACCGGATATTGCTCCATCAGTCGGCCAATCAGCTGACTGCCCCCAACAATAATGGGCACGCTGATCATCAGCCCCAGAAAAACCAGAACGAAATTACCGTGCGCCGCGCCGGCAATAGCCAAAACATTGTCAATTCCCATTGCTGCATCGGCAATGATAATTGTTCGGACCGCCGCCCAAAAACTGGCTGACGCATCCAGGGACAACTCCTGCGCCTGCGGTTTCAGCAATTTGCAAGCAATGGGCAGCAAGATCACTCCGCCCAACGCTTGCAAATAAGGAACGGTAAGCAGCCATACGGCCACCAGTGTCATCAGCATACGGATGAGCACTGCCCCGACGGTTCCCAATAAAACGGCTCGCCTTCGCACCGCCGTCGGCAAATGATGTGATGCCATGGCAATAACGACGGCATTATCTCCGGCTAAAACCAGATCGAGAACAACAATCGCTCCTAATGCGGTCAAAAAATTCCAACTAAAAAAATCCAATATAATCTCCCTCCTGATAAAACAAAAAAGACTTTCAGTGCGGTGTCGCCATCACACTAAAAGTCTCACCTGTCGAATAAAATATTCAACGCTGCTACCAGCCCTAGAGCATGTATGTTGATAACAGCCTAAAGGTTACTCCCCTTCAGTTCCTATATTCATGATAGCAAAAGACGGCCGGCTATGTCAAGCATATTCCAGAATGTAAATCTCTATATCCTGCCTTCCAAATGCTAATGCCTCTTCGTGCGTATCAAATGCCACATCAATGGCATTTCCTTTGATTCCCCAGCCTATATCCTCAGCAACCGCCTCGCCATACCCCGGAATATAGACCCGGCTCCCTAACGGAATAAAAGTGGGGTCAACCGCAATTTCCCCGTGACGAACCGGCGTTCCGCTGGCGGTACGGGATCCGTTGCCCGGATCAAACGCGCTGTACCCCGTTGCTGAAACGTAAACCGCCTCACCCTTATGAATCATTTCTTCTTTGTTCACCGGCGCTGCGGCAGCACTAGCGATCGTCTGCTTCTGCTGTAGCTTTTTATACGTCTGCGCACCGCAGACACCATCAGCAAGCAGACTATTTGCCTTTTGAAACGCACGGATCGCCGCCACAGTCAGCGGTCCGCAAACGCCGTCAGCACTACCCTTTAGATATCCTTGTTCAATCAAGAGACTTTGTACTTTTTTTACATCATTGCCCTGCATACCGTCTTTTACCAAAATGCCGGCGGCAAATACCGGAACGGTTAAAAGAAACACCAAAGAAAACGTAAGCAAAAAAACACCCATTTTACTTTTAATCAAATTTCTTCACCTCACAGGTTCTATTATACCTATGAAAGAATATTGCGTCAAAAAAATGAAAAATGAAACGTTTCAGGTATGTTCTTTTTTGATACTTGCCAGCCATTGACGATCAGCCGCCGATAAATTCGCGCCTGACAAAAGGTCCGGCCGATGCAGCCACGTCGTCCGCAAGGCTTCCTGCCGCCGCCAAGTATTAATTTTTGCATGATCCCCGGATAAAAGGACCTCGGGCACCGACATATTATGGTATTCCCGCGGCCGTGTATATTGAGGAAACTCCAGTAGTCCTTCATAAAAAGAATCCGTCGCCGCCGACTCCTCCGAACCAAGAACATCGGGCAGCATCCGCGCCACCGTATCAACTATGACCATGGCCGGCAATTCTCCGCCGGTCAAAACATAATCGCCGATAGAAAGCGCTTCATCCGCTAAATATTCTTTAATGCGGGCGTCGAACCCTTCATAATGCCCGCAAATAAAAATCAACTGTTCATATTCGGACAATTCTTTTGCTTTGCCCTGAGAAAAAGGCTGTCCGCTGGGGCACATAAGCAAAATACGCCGCTTCGTATAATGCGTTGTCTCTAATAAAAACCGTACCGCCCGAAAAAACGGCTCCGGCTTCAGTACCATACCGCTGCCGCCCCCAAAGGGGGAATCATCCACCTGACGATGTTTATCAAAAGCAAAGTCGCGCGGATTGAGCAGATGAATATCCAAAATAGCGTGATCCAGCGCGCGTTTTATGATACTGTCGCCAAAAGGTCCGGCAAACATATCCGGAAACAGTGAGATAATATCTATCCGCATTTAATTCAACTCTTCCGGCAGGCGCACAACCATCCGTCCGGCCTCGACGGCAATTTCCAGGACGACGCTTTTCAAAGCGGGAATCAGCAACTGCGCCGCACTGCCTTTTTTTGAAGTAACATAAACATCATTGCTGCCTGTTTGCAGCACATCGGTAACAAACCCCAAAGATACTCCGGCTTCATCGAAAACTTCCAGCCCTATGATGTCAAACGTATAATACTGCCCTTTTTGCAAAGAAACCACTTCTGAGCGGTCCACATAAAGCAGTTTTTTTGTCAACTGCGCCGCTTCTTCCCGGGTAGAATATCCCTGAAAGCGCATCAAAATCAGCTGGGCATTGTTTTTTACATCTACAGCAGCAATAGGAAGCAATGTCTGATCAACATAAACACTTTGCATCCCTTCAAAGCGTTCCGGAAAATCCGTCAGCGGAATGATTTTTAAATCGCCGTGAACGCCATGCGGCGCTCCGACTTTACCAATAATGATGCGCGGTTCAACTGCGGATGGCGATAACTTTGTCATCTTCTACCAATACCTCAACATTCATCAGTTCACGCATATTGTCGCCAACCTTGATCTCGGCTAAACGCTCCAGCGTCCCTTGTACAATCTCTGCGCCCAGCGCCAGTTTATTTGTATCCTGCAGCTTCGCTTCTGCCTGCTCTTTATATTCCAGACGTTTCTGCCGCTCTGCGCCAAAGTGCTGACGAATTGCCTGCAGTTGCTGCAAATCATTCTGTGCCTGCTCTTCTATGACCCGCTTTTCCTGAATATCCATCTGTTGCAGTTCAAGTTCTACTTGTTTAATATTGCCGGTCAATTCTTCAACGATGCGTTTTTTCAATTTCTCGGTTAATTTCGCCTTAATCGTCACCGGAATTTTTACTGATACACTGTCCATGCCATTTCCTCTTTTCTATTGGTTGTACATATAAAAACAGCGGCACGCCCCCCTATAAAAAGGATAACGTTGCCGCGGCTTTTAGATAATTTCTACAGTGACTTTCTTATTTTCGCGGGTGGCAGCAGCCTTGACCACAGTGCGCATAGCTTTTGCAATACGCCCTTGTTTGCCAATAACTTTGCCCATATCATCCTGAGCAACATGCAGTTCAAAAACTGTCATCCGGTCATCATCTTTTTCCTCAACGACAACCTGATCAGGATGATCTACTAATGATTTGGCTATGACTTCAACAATTTCTTTCATGCGGATTCCTCTTTCTTACTGTTTCGCGCGTTTTGCCTCATCAAACTTAGCCATTACACCCTGCTTCTTAAGTAAAGAACGGACTGTATCTGTCGGTTGTGCTCCCTTGCCCATCCATTCCAATGCCTTTTCTTCGTTGATATTGATAACAGCCGGCTCCTGCGTAGAGTCGTAATTACCAATAATCTCGATAAAACGGCCATCACGCGGCGCACGGGAATCAGCAACAACAATACGATAGAACGGATTCTTTTTTGCACCCATACGATTCAAACGAATCTTAACTGCCATGAAAACTCACCTCCTTCAAACAAAAAATATCTATTAATGCATGAACGGCATCTTAAAGCTGCCAAAGCCCTTGCGGCCGCCCCGCATCTTTTGCATTTGTTTCATCATTTTTTTCATATCGGCAAACTGCTTGATAACCTTATTGACATCTTGTACTCGGGTGCCGCTGCCCAATGCAATACGTTTGCGGCGGCTGCCGTTAATAAGCGTAATATCCGCCCGCTCCGCCGAAGTCATCGAGCGAATAATCGCTTCCACATGCTTGATCTCCTTGCCATTGAAATCAACATCGACTCCGTCCAGTTGCTTTTTAAGGTTTCCCATACCGGGCAGCATGCCAAGAATCTGTTCAAAGGACCCCATTTTACGAACTTGTTGTAACTGTGAAAGGAAGTCATCCAAGGTAAACTCATCCTTGCGAAACTTCTTTTCCATTTTCTTGGCTTCTTCAACATCATAAACATCCTGTGCTTTTTCAATCAGAGAAAGCACATCGCCCATGCCCAAAATCCGCGAGGCCATGCGATCCGGATAAAAGGGTTCCAGCGCTTCCAGCTTTTCACCCATACCGACAAATTTAATCGGGCATCCCGTTACTGCCTTAACGGAAAGAGCCGCGCCGCCGCGCGCATCACCGTCAAGTTTTGTAAGCACAACCCCGTCGAGACCAAGATCTCCATTAAAGCTTTCTGCAACATTGACTGCATCCTGGCCAGTCATAGCATCAACGACCAGCAAAATTTCCTGCGGCTTCACTTCCGCCTTGATGGACTTCAATTCCTGCATCAATTCTTCATTGATATGCAGACGCCCGGCCGTATCAATGATGACAACATCCGCTGCATGCGCTGTCGCATAAGGCACCGCGGTTTTGGCAATCGTTACCGCATCGGTTCCCGGCTTCATTGCATACACGGGAATATCCAACTGCCCGCCAATCACCTGCAGCTGCTTAACAGCTGCAGGCCGGTAAATATCCGCTGCTACCAGCAGCGGATGTTTACCTTGCTTCTTCAACGCTAATCCAAGTTTGCCGGCTGTTGTCGTCTTGCCGGCGCCCTGCAGCCCGACCATCATGATCACCGTCGGCGGTACCGAAGAAATATTAAGCCGGCTCTGCGAACCGCCCATGAGCGCAGTCAGCTCTTCATTAACAATTTTAATAACCACCTGCGCCGGTGTCAGCGTAGCCAGGATATCCTGCCCGATGGCTCGCTCCTGAACCCGTTTAACAAAGTCTTTGACAACTTTGAAATTGACATCCGCTTCCAAAAGCGCCATACGGACTTCCCGCATTGCCTCATTGACATCGTCTTCCGTCAGACGGCCATGTCCCCGCAATTTCTTAAATGTCGCCTGCAGACGATCTGCCAAACCCTCAAAAATCAAAGTTCTACCTCCTGTTGCTGATCCGTAAACAGAGCTAAACGCTTCAATAAAGCCTTCACCGGCCCAGACGGCTGAACCGGCAAAGCTGCCAGCTCACGATAAATATCCCCGAGAGCCGCCCGTTCCTGCCGCTGCCGCTTTAAAAATCCCAAACGCCGCTCATAACTTTCCATTGTCTGCTCAGCGCGATGCAGCATATCGTACACCGCCTGCCGGGAGATTCCCAACGACTCCCCGATCTCGGTCAGGGAAAAATCCTCAAACAAATGCATTGTCAGGCATTGCTGCTGCCGTTCTGTCAACAGCGCACCATAAAGATCAAATAGCTCCGATATATGTAAAAGCTCTTCCAGCATTATGTCATCATACCTCATACAATGTCAAGCGATTTCACTTGACTTAGCTATTATATAAAGTGTGGCATCGTTTGTCAAGGGATTTTACTTGTCAAACTTGATTTTTTAATAGCATCTATATTGTTCACAAAAATTACCCGGCTAAGAATTCTTAGCCGGGTAATCTAATCATTCAACAGATCATTTTTTCTTCAAAGGCATTGTTTAAGAATCCCGACGATTTCCGCTGTTGTCAGCGGTACATACGAAATGCTGCCGATGCCGGTAAAATCAACCGCATGCTTCGCCATCGCTGCAAAATTTTCATCGGTGGTAATGTTAAGTTCCTTCAAGGTCATAGGAATCGCCAACTCCTTGTAGAACGCCTCCAGTGCTTCAATACCTTTTTCTGCCAGTTCATAAGGAGCCAAGCTGGCATCACAGCCCCAGACATTGACTGCAAACGCAGTGAATTTATCCAGTGTCCGATCACTGAGAACATGACGCATCCAGCGCGGCGTAACAATGGCCAGACCGACGCCATGCGTAATATCATAATAAGCCGAAAGCTCATGCTCAATGTAATGACAAGACCAATCATGCGCCTTGCCGGCATTGGTCAAGCCATTGATAGCCCAAGAGCTGGCCCACATAAGATTGGCCCGGGCTTCGTAGTTATCCGGTTCCTTCATCGCCAATGGCGCATAATGAACCACCGTCTTCATGATTGCTTCACAAATACGATCCGTCATGTAGGTATCTTCTGCGCCGAAGTAAACTTCCATGATATGGGAAAGAATATCGGCACTGCCGGCGGCCGTCTGAGAAGCCGGCACCGTAAAGGTGTTTTCCGGATCCATCACCGCAATCTTTGGCAGCAGCGCCGGACTCATGATTGAGAGTTTTTCCTTAGTCTCATCATTAGAAATAACCGCTGCTCCATCCATTTCACTGCCCGTCGCCGCCAGCGTAAGAATGGCCGCGATAGGCAGCGCTTTGTTAATAGCCTTGCTGCGGGAATTTAATACCATATCCCAGGCATCGCCTTCATAAAAGACCGCTGCCGCAATGGCTTTTGAACAATCAATCGTACTGCCGCCGCCAACCGCCAACAGAATATCAATGCCCTCTTTGCGGCAAATCTCCACGCCCTTGCGTACCGTAGAGACCCGCGGATTTGGTTCTACGCCGCCAAGTTCAAAAATCGTACAGTCTTTAAGCACATCTTTCACTTTGTCATAAAGGCCGGTGCGTTTGATACTACCGCCGCCATAGACCAACAAAACATTTTTACCATACGGCTCCATCGCCGCAGAAAGATGTTTCAGCTGCCCTTTGCCAAAAAATACCTGAACTGGAAGAGAAAAACTAAAATTCTGCATGATATGCTGCCTCCTATAATTTATTTTGAGCCGTCCGGCCGATGTCTCTCCATCAGACACAGACAGGTCCCTCGGCAATTTATTTTTCGAAAAGCGCCTTGGCAAAATCAGCCGCAACGAATGGCCGCAAATCATCAACAGCCTCACCAACGCCAATCCATTTCACCGGCATGGACAGTTCGGCTTTGATGCCAATCACTACGCCGCCCTTGGCGGTACCGTCCAATTTAGTCAGCACCACGCCGGAAATAGGCGCTGCCTGAGAAAAAAGATCCGCCTGGCTGATCGCATTTTGTCCGGTTGTGGCATCGAGCACCAAAAGCGTCTCATGCGGAGCCTCGGGAATTTCCCGCTGAATGACCCGGTTGATTTTTTTCAGCTCCTCCATCAGATTGGATTTGGTCTGCAGCCGCCCTGCCGTATCTACGAAAAGAATATCCACGCCTCGGGCCTTGGCAGCCAGCACCGCATCGTAAGCTACGGCCGCCGGATCAGACCCTTCTTCATGGCGAATGACTTCGGCTCCAGTCCGCTGCCCCCAGATTTCCAGCTGATCAATAGCCGCCGCGCGAAAAGTATCTGCCGCAGCCAGCATGACTTTCTTTCCCTGACCTCGATAATAAGCGCTTAACTTGCCGATTGTTGTCGTCTTGCCCACGCCGTTAACGCCAATCACCAGCATGACCGTCGGCCCCTGTGCTGCCAAGCGGACCTCATCGGTTCCACTCACCAGCATATCACGAATGGTCTGCTCCAAGAAAGGTTTCAGATCGTCAGGGGAATTGATTTTCTTTTGCTTGATCCCTTGTCGGACTGCCTGCATCAGTTTTTCCGTTGTCTTGACGCCGACATCTGCCATAATCAACGTTTCTTCCAATTCATCCAACAGGTCATCATCGATATCGGCATAGCCCAAAACCAGTTTTTCAATTTTTCCGGTCAGGCTCTCCCGCGTTTTAGCCAATCCTTTTTTAAGTTTATCAAAAAATCCCATATAATCCTCCCTATTCCTCCGAAACCTCATCCAATTTAACTGAAATGATCTTGGACACCCCGGCGGCTTCCAAAGTAATACCGTACAGGGTATCAGCCGCCTCCATCGTTCCCTTACGATGTGTTACGATAATAAACTGCGTATTTTCCGCAAACTGGCGCAAAAATTTACCAAACCGGGCAATATTTGCTTCGTCCAACGGAGCATCGATTTCATCCAGCACCGAGAAAGGCGCCGGCTTGCAACGCAAAAAAGCAAACAACAGAGCAATAACCGTAAGGGCTCGCTCGCCCCCCGAAAGCGCCGACAAATTTTGTCTTTTCTTATCCGGCAGCTGCACTTCAATCTCCACGCCGGCATTCAAAACATCATGTTCATCCGTCAGCAAAAGATCAGCCTGCCCGCCGCCGAACAACTCGACGAAAATGGCATTAAAATATTCTCGTATTTTAGCAAATGCCTCGCGGAATTGCCGCGTCATCGTCACATCCATTTCTTTCAAGATACGCTGCAGATTTTCCTTAGCGCCGGATAAATCTGCAGCCTGTTGCTGCATAAAATCATGTCTTTTGCGTAATTCTTCATATTCCTCAATCGCCTGCGGATTGACCGCCCCCAACGAGGCGATTTGCGCCGACAGTTCTTCCCGGCGCTGCCGCAAAGCCGCTGCCGTCAGCGGCAGGCAATAAGAAGCCGCCTGCTCCGGACGCAGCGCATATTCATCCTGCAGCAGCGCAACGCATTGTGCAAGCTCAAACTGCACTTTAGACGCATCCAGCTGCAGCTGATGCAGTTTCGCCTGCAAAGCATTCAACCGCTGCGCTGCATCGCGTGCCTTCTGATCATGCTGCTGGCTTTCCACCAACTTTTCCATCTTTGCCTGATAAATTTTTTGCTGTTCGTCCGTGGCCGCCTGATAGCGCTGCTGCAGAGCCACATTATCCTGCCGCAGCTTTTGCAGGCGCTCATTGCCTTCGGTCAGCGCGGCCAATAAAGCAGCCTGTTCCTGCTGTGCCGCAGCCAATGCCGCCGAAGTCTGTTCTATTTCCCGCTGCTTTAAAAGCAAACGTTCCTGACTGCGCAATACTTCCTGTTCAAAAACAGTGCGCTTCAATTCCCATGAATTGACGTATTTTGCCAAGTCCTGCGCATCCTGTTCCGAGTCCTCCAGTTTTTCTGCCGTCTGCGCACACTCTGCCTGCACAGCCGCCGCTGAAGACTGCAGTCCTTGCAAGTCGTGCAGCGCCTGCAC
>DCFR01000037.1 GCA_002319815.1 Megamonas sp. UBA1799 | reverse complement strand
TGACCAGCCGCAGCGGCGATGTGGCTAAAGCGCCGATGTGCGGCATTCCGTACCATGCGGCGGAAAGCTATATTAATAAATTAATCAATAAAGGCTATAAAATTGCGATTGCGGAGCAGATCGGCGATCCCAAAGCGCCGGGACTGACGAAACGGGAAGTCATCAAGGTGGTTACGCCGGGCACGATTTTGTCGGAGACGGCGCTGCAGGCGGCACAGAACAATTATATTGTCTTGCTTTGTGAGACGGACAATACAGTGGCTTTAGCCGGAGCGGATATTTCTACTGGGGAATGTTTTTACGGAATTTATGACGGGGCCGACCGGCAGCAGATGGTTTTTGATGAGCTCTATCGTCTGATGATGCCGGAGCTGCTGATTGTCGGTGATTTGTCTTTTCGTAAGGAATTAAATGATTTTATCAATTTGCGGATGGCAAGTTGTTCGTTTACGGAAAGGGATCATGTTTCCGCGGCTATTGAAGACCGGATCGTGCAGCATTTTGATGCGGGACAGCGCCCGGAGTCTTCGCTGGCGCAGGCTGCCGTGGCTACGCTGCTGGATTATCTGCATGATACCGTGAAAACGGATTTATCTCATTTAAACCGTTTGACATATCTGGATGCGTCTTCTAATCTGGTGGTTGATACCTATACGCTGAGAAATCTGGAGATTACCCGCAATCTGCGCGACGGCGGCAAGAAGGATACTTTGCTGGATGTGCTGGATTTTACGCGGACCGCCATGGGGAGTCGTTTGCTGAAAAAATGGCTGGAGTATCCGCTTTTAAATATTGCGTCGATTAACCGGCGGCTGGATGCGGTCGATGCGCTGGTCAAAGATTTTGCGTTGCGGGAAACGCTGCGCAATGGTTGTAAGGAAATTTATGATTTTGAACGTTTGCTGACGCGGGTAGAAGTAGGCGCAGCCAACGCGCGTGATCTCGTCGCTTTGAAGGTTTCGTTTCAGGCGTTGCCGGGCATTAAACAGTGCCTGTCTTCCGCTTCGGCGCCTTTGTTGAAGACGGTTTATGAAAATATTGATTTGTATGCTGATCTGGTTGATTTGTTGGATCGGGCGATTGTCGATGAGCCGGGGATTTCTTTGCGGGACGGCGGGCTGATCAAGCCGGGGTATAATGCTGAACTTGACGAATATCGCCGGATTTCGCATGACAGCAAGCAGATGCTGCAGGAGATCGAGGAACGAGAGAAAAATGAAACGGGGATTAAATCTTTAAAGATTGGGTACAATAAGGTATTTGGCTACTATATCGAGGTACGGCACAGCAGCACCTCGATGGTGCCGGATCGTTATATCCGTAAACAGACGCTGGCGAATGCGGAGCGATATATTACCGAAGAGCTAAAAGACTTTGAAACCAAGATTCTAGGCGCGCAGGAAAAAATTGTCAATTTAGAGTACAATTTGTTTACCGAAGTGCGCGATGTGGTAAAGGGACAGCTGACCAGCGTACAGAAAACGGCGCATGCAATTGCCGTTGCCGATGTGCTGGCCAGTCTGGCCGAGGCGGCCAGCAGTTACAATTACACCCGCCCGCTCTTGCGGGACAATGGTGAGATCGAGATCAAAGATGGCCGGCATCCGCTGGTGGAGCGTATTCTGACGCGGGATCTTTTTGTGCCGAATGATACGCATCTGAATCATAAGGACAGCGAGCTTTTGATTATCACTGGGCCGAATATGGCGGGCAAGTCGACCTATATGCGGCAGACGGCGCTGCTGACGCTGATGGCGCAGGTCGGGAGTTTTGTTCCGGCGCGCGAGGCGGTGATTTCGCCGGTGGATCGGATTTTCACCCGCATCGGAGCCAGCGATGATCTGGTGAGCGGACAGAGTACGTTTATGGTGGAAATGAATGAAGTGGCGCAGATTTTGAAGTATGCGACCAAGAACAGCCTGGTTATTCTGGATGAAATTGGACGGGGTACGAGTACGTTTGACGGCATGAGCATTGCCCGGGCGGTCATTGAGTATATACGCGACCGCATTCATGCCAAGACGCTGTTTGCTACACATTATCATGAGCTGACCGATATGGAAGACGAGCATATCAAAAATTACTGCGTAGCCGTCAAGGAACGCGGCAGTCAGGTTGTTTTCCTGCGCCGGATTATTGCGGGCAGTGCTGATAAATCTTATGGCATTCATGTTGCCCGATTGGCGGGATTGCCGCGTTTCGTGACGCAGCGGGCGCAGGCCATTCTTGATACTTTAGAGACACAGCATGCCTCCGAGACCGCGTTGGCTTCACAGGCGCCGGTTCCGTCCGCGTCGGCCGAGCCGGAGGAAGCGGGTATGGGATCGCTCTTCACGGGTTCTCTCAGCCGGGAACTGCTGTCGCTGGATATTATGACCATGACGCCGCTGGAAGCCATGAATGCGCTGTATAAATTGCAAAATGAGGCAAAGATGGAGGCGGGCAAGGTATGAGTACAGTTCATGTGCTGGATGACAGCACGATCAATAAAATTGCTGCCGGCGAAGTTGTAGAAAGGCCGGCTTCCGTTATCAAGGAATTGGTTGAGAATTCGATTGATGCCGGGGCCAGCCGGATTGAAGTCGAGATCATGGCCGGCGGAACGAGCTTTATGCGGGTCACCGACAATGGCTGCGGTATGACCCGGGAAGACGCCGGCTTGGCGATTCAGCGGCATGCTACCAGTAAAATACAGGCGGTTACGGATATTGCCGCCATTCATACCCTGGGGTTTCGCGGCGAGGCATTGCCGACGATTGCCTCCGTGTCGCGATTCTCGCTTTTGACGCGGCGGGCCGGGGATGAACTGGGCACGCAGGTAATCATCTGCGGCAGCAAAGCGCCGGAGATCAGCGAGGCCGGCGGCAACATCGGGACGACGATTAAAGTGGAAGATTTATTTTTCAATACGCCGGCCCGCAAAAAGTTTCTCAAGACCACCCATACGGAAGGTTCTAAAATCAATGATTTTATCATTAAACTGGCGTTGGCAAATCCCGGCATAGCCTTTCGTTTCATTAACAATAACAAGACGGCGTTGGCGACGCCGGGCAGCGGTTCGCGGCAGGAAACCATTCAAAGCATTTATGGCGGCAATGTCAGCGAAGCTTTGCTGGAGCTGGCGTTTGCCGATACGGATATCCGAATTGATGGTTATATTACGAAGCCGTCGATGATTCGCAGCAGCCGCATCTGGCAGACTTTTATTGTGAACGGACGGATTATCGTCAATAAGGCCATCGCCCGGGCGCTGGATAATGCCTACCATTCGCTCTTGCCGAAGTCCGGCTATCCGCTGGTGGTTCTGCAGATCACGGTACCGCAGCGCAGTCTGGATGTAAATATCCATCCACAGAAAAGTGAAATCAAATTTGAGGATGAAGGCCGCATTTTCCGGGCGGTGTATAAAGTCGTGTTGGACGCCATCCGTCCTGCGGGACAAAAACTGGAAGAAGTGGCGGCGGTTGTGCCGGAGGCCGGGCTGCATTATACGATGGCGCCGATGCAGTTCGCCGCTGCGCCGGCAGCCGCTCCGGGCCCGACCGGTTTTTCGCCGGTGGGTCATTCCCCGCTGCCGCTGGGGAGCACGGATGAACCGGCGGTGAGTTTTCATGAAGCGCAGACGCTTTTGCAGCAGGAAAAGCAGGCGGCATTTGCCTACCCGACGGTGACGGCAGCTGCGCAAAATGTTGCCGAACCGGCGGTCCCTTTTGTGGAAAATGACGCTATGGTCATGGTCCCGATGGGGCAGGTTGACCGCTGCTATATTATTGCGCAGGATGCTCATGGTCTGTATATTGTTGATCAGCATGCGGCGCATGAGCG